>JBOHYT010000305.1:0-15405 GCA_050738055.1 Rhodanobacteraceae bacterium | reverse complement strand
TCATAATACCTGGTTCAGTTTTCGGGGAGCAGGTCAACGGCACCGGCAGCCGCACCAAGCCCACCGCCAAAATGGCGGCCAACTCTTCCAGCCGCGCGGCCGGTGACATCGAAGCAGGATCAAATGGCAATGACATAGCGATGACTCCATGCAAGGGGAGCCCAACAGCCAACACCATCCCCGAGCCCGGCACGGCGCCAGTCTTGGAAGGAGATGGGTGGAAAGGCAGGGCCAGGAGAAGAAGGTCCCGACCCGTCGCCGACTGACCGTCCCAGCGCCGAGCGCTGCCCCCGATGGCACGTCGTTGCCGCCATGGGTCGTGTCGAAAAAACGGAATCACAATTCGTCGTGGTGCAGAAGTACGACGAGGCCAGAACGACAAGCGTCGTATGGCCGGTACCAAGGGACCGAACTGGAGGTATGGAGAAGACCGGCCCGAGGGCCGTCGGATCAGTAGTTGGCGGAAACCACCGTCGCCGGCGTCCGATTGGACGACCGACTGGCGTTTTTCACCATGACCCGAGGTTGAGGACGCGCCGGCGACCGGCGTTCGGTTGGAATGGCGGCAGTGGAAAAGCCCTCTGCTGTCACTTCCATAACCGAGGCAGTAGGGGCATTTTGGACCACTCGTTTCTGGAAATCTTCAAACCCGGCCAAGAGAAAGATGCGCTGCAGGCGTTCAATCATTCGCCGCACCTGCGTCCGACTGGTAAAAAGCCGGCGTGCCATGCGCTCCTCGGTCATGTTTTCCATCAGGAGCGCCGTGCAAAGCCGCTCCAGCCGAAAGGGTAGCCGCCACAACACTTCACGCACCCGTTCCACCAGTTCAAGATGCGCCGGGTCTTCCTGGTTGACCTGTTTTTTCGGGCGAACGATTGAATTGGGTGCCACGTTGTCGGGTTGGTCTGCGTCGCACGGCAGGCGGCTCCAACACTGGACCAGCTTGGCTTTCTGGGTGGTCCCTTTGCGTAACTGATCCACGATCCGCTGCTTGGCCCTGGACCGGATGAAATTCCATTCGTCCTTGATGGGCCCCTTTTTGCGCTGCTTTTCCACGTTTTCACGGAGCTTCAGCAGCGCTTCCTGCACCACATCATCCACATCGCTGCCTTGAATGCCGAACGCGGCAGCCTTTTGAGCCGCCCGACCTTCGACATAGGCGACCGTCGCCGCGTCATATTCCCCGAACCAGGTGTTTTCCATGTGCGTGCCACCCCAAAATTGCCTTTTCAGCCAAAATGCAACAGCAGGGCCACGCCAACCCCGCCTGCAGATCCAGCCCAGGTCGCAGTTCGGCGCCCACACGCGCCGCCCCAGACCAGGGCATTCCCCCGACAGGGTCATCGCCAACCCTGCCACCAGTAAACGCGGAAGTGTGACATTGGAGGTCACAGATCATGGGCGACTTGGGGAAATCCGAAAAATATTTTTAGACCTGTAACACATTTTGATTGAGTGGCTTACGGTCAATTGTCGGCGCCTGTGTCGTTTCCGGCGGCTCTGCAAACGGCCATTTTCTGCCGTTGGCAGCCCGTCCCCCAAAAAGAACCCTCAAGCCATCCCGTCCGGCCTGCCGATGTAGAAAAAGGTCGCGCCATGGGTTTGATACCCGCGGCGTGGTGCCGGATGGAACCGCCTATGCCCCGAAAGCCGACGTCCCCCTTCCTGAGGGCCATGGCGATCCCGCATCGCTTGGCCATTCTGGAAATCTTGGCCGAGGGCGAGAAAACAGTGGGGGAAATTACCGAGGAAGCCGGGCTGATCCAAACCGTCACCAGTCAGCAGCTCAAAATCCTCCACGACCATGACATCGTCGCCCGCCGCCGCGACGGCAATCGGGTCTTCTACCGGATCAATCGACCGGAAGTGCGGCGAGTTCTGGCCTGCCTGCAGAAGGCCATGGCGAGGTAAGCGCGCCGGGCTGAATGGCAACACGACCACCAAGGCCCGAGGGGCCGGCGGTGCCGGTCCAAAGGAACGTCACGTGGATTCATTGGCAGGCCCCGGTCGAATCCATGCCGCGCGCTGCCCGGGTTGGTGGTATGTCACGGCCGTCGGCGGATCACGGTCTTGGGGATTTGGTGTCGCGCGCGGCGCAGCAAGAAGCCTTTGAATTCGGACGAATCGACCTGGTACTGACCGGTGGTTGTTTTACGCGCCCAGAGCGCGCCCTTGGCAATCCAGGCCGCTAAAGTGAGCGTAGGAAGGCCGGCCAGCGCCGCGGCTTGTTTTAAATCCAAAGGGCTGCCGTCGGGGATTTGCGCCAGACGCAGGGTCAGGGCCGCCAGCAAGCTGCGCGCCCGCGCCGCAGGCTTCGCTGCTTTACGGCGCGGCTTTCGAGCCGACCGCTTCCGCACCGCGAGGAACTGTCCCAAGTCTGGAATGGCGATGAAAAAATCGTGTGGGGGCGCCGGGGTGGCCCTCAGTGTTCCCGCCCGAATCCACTTGCGTAGAACCCGTGTTGCCACCGCCGCCCGTACGGCCGCCTGCTTGACGTTGAGGAATCCCCGTGGAATCGGCGGAGCCCAGCGAACCAAAGTATGCGCGGACAAAAATTGGACGAAATCCGCCTCCCGAATGCGGCAAGCACCGTTTGGCAGGCGCTCGAAGGGCAGGTGGCCGTTGCGCAGCCAGCCGAGCACCCGGATCAGAGTGACACCAGCCCGTTTTGCTGCCTGCCGGAGGGTCAGGAACCCCGGGGGGAACTGCTGGGAGCGTGGCACGTGTACCCGGTGCGCCAGAAAGAGGTGCAAATCGGCGCTGCGGATGCGGAAGATGCCGCCCCGTGTTTTTTCCGCCGGCAACTGTCCCTGCAGAATCCACTGGCGCACGGTCGCGCCTGTATATTGCGCGATTTTGCCAGCCTGGTTTGGTGTCAGGAATTCCTTGGGAAACAGGGCCAGCTTGCCGTCGCTACGATCCCAGGTCGCGAGAAATTCCTTCAGATCATCCGGCCGGACGCCGTAGCGGCCGTCGGCCTGGCGGATGGCGGGCAGCCGTTTTTTGCGAATCCAGCTTCGGACGACAACATCCCGTACGCCGACCTGCTTGGCGACCTCAGAAGGCAACAGTAACTGATCGGGGATGCCGCGATGGGAACGGTGCGGCGCGCCCCGTTCAAGAAACTGACGGAGGCCTTCCTCTTGAACGTACCAGGACCCACTCGCCATCTGCTTTCCCGGCAGATGGCCGGTTTTCAGCCAGAGGTACAACGTGTGCGGGTTGACCTGGAGTTGCTCCAGGGCCTGGTTCGCGGGGATAAACCCAGGTGGACACAAACGCTCGCTGCGGCTGCGCCGCTGTTCGACCAGAAACGCGTCCAGATCGGCGCGCCGAATCCGGTACCAGCCGTTGGGCATGCGGTCGGTTGGCAGTTTTTTCTGTCGCATCCAGTCGCCGACGGTGCGCAGTTTGACGCCCGCCACCTGCGCTGCTTGACGCGGAGACAGATAGCCCGTGGCGGCGCGCAATTGGATCGAGTCAGACGGTCTAGCGGCCATGCATCCTCTCCGCTGCTACCACCGAGGATACCCGACACCGGATGCGCGCCCAGACAACGGATTGGTCGAAGTCAGGATTGACCGTTGGCGTGTGGCACTGAACGCAGGTGAATGCGGTGGGCAGCGGATTGGTTTTGGGCGCGGTGAGGTGCGCAGCCAAGTTTGGGCCCGGGTGGCAGGCTTGGCAGTGAACGTTGGCAACGGGTGGAGATGACGGGGTGGGGCTGGCCGCAAGTTCTCCCTGCGGCCGCGTTGTGTGGCAGATCAGGCAGTCTTGGCGGGCGTCGGCGTGTTTGGCCTTCAGCACCGTGATTGCCTTGCTGTGCGCCGACTTTTCCCACACGGCGTAGGTATTTTCGTGACAGGATTTGCAGGCTTGGGAGAGGTTGGTCTCGGTGTAGGTGGCGGCCGCATTCGGGAGTGATTGGAACCGGGCGGTATAGGCAGCCACCTTGGTCTGGACGGTCGCGTCTGGCGGCATCCGCGCGTCTACGATCCACACCCAATGGTCGACGAATTTTCCCTCCTTCGTGACGATGATCCAATCGACGCCGATACCGTCGCGGAGGTTGAAGTCGATGGATTTACCGTCGGGCAGCGTGATCGCGTTCCCACGGACGGTGACCGGGAAGGCGAGGGGCGCGGGCCTGAACGGCTGGGCATCGGGAGCCTGCGCAATGCCGCAATCTGTCAGGAGCGGCCCAGCTGCAGTGGCAGGTGCCTTGTCGAAGGCGTCGCCCGTGGCGAGCCAGGTGTACGCAATGCCGGCGGCGCGCAGATCGGTTTCGGCGGCCAGGATCGACGGCAGCCCGCCGAGTGCGTGTTCCGAGCAGCCGCAATTTTCCACGTGGCCGTGCAGGTCGTGCAGCACGCCGAGCCACACGTAGCCAGTGCCCTCGTAGGTGGCGATGTGGTCCTGCAGCGCTTGTTTGGGATCGGGCAGGTTGCCGCGCACGTGGGTCATCACATCGAGGCCGAAGGCGCCAGCGTTGGTCTGGATTATGATCCGGCTCTGGCCGGTCTGCGTGCCTAGGCTGGATAGGACCAGCGGCGCGGTCCCGCCCGGCGGAATTTCACCTGGGAAGGATAGGACCTGAGTGCAGGTGCAGTTGGATTCGGCGCGCGGAATGCGAAGGCTGCCCGGGCCCGGATTGTGCAGCGCAACTTCCGTTTTTCGCGTTTCGATGGGGTCGAGGGCCAAGAGCAACGGCGTGGCGAATTCCAATCCGCCTGGCTTACCGGCAGAGGCGTCAGCGGCCGGCTCAACGGAACGGTTCGGGGCCGGCTGGCGCACCAGCCACCAGATCCCGGCGGCGATCCCCACGACCAGGAGAAAAGTTGCGCCCACCAGACGGTTCCGCGAGACTCGCATGGTGGCGATCACTTCACCACTGGCGGCAACGGCGCGACGGCCGGCTGGGACGCCGCATCTGGCGCGGCTTCGGTCTTCGGCGCCGGGACACATTCGTAGGTGATGACGGCCTCCAGCCGCGGCGTCACGTTCGACGAGGTGATCACTTCGACGGGGATTTTCTTCCTCGAGTACTGGGGCGCGGACTTCAAGGTGAACGGAACCGTGAGCGAGCCGAGCAGCTGAATTTTCTTGAATCCGTGGAAATCCCACTTCACGCAGGAACATTCGCCGGCGACGCGGCGGATTTCGACCTCGGTTTTGAGGCCGTTCAGGATGGTAATCGAGCCGGTATACTCGGCGCCTTCGGGGATCGGGCCGAGGTCCAAGGTTTCCCTCGACAGCGCAATGCGGCCCCTGACATCAAGCGGCGTCAGTTCCGGGGATGCCACGACGGTTGGCGGTGGAGGAGTCGTGGTGGACGGTTTCGCGGCTGGCACAAGCGGAGCCGAGGGCGGTGTGGCGGGTGGCGCGGCAGGCGGCGGCGTGGTGTTCTCCTCTCCACAGCCGGACAGCGCGACGCCGAGCACCATTGGAATCCAGAGCAGGTTCTTCCGCACAGCGGCCACTCCCGAGGGCTCAATTCACGTTATAGCCCGATGCTTTGGCCCACGACTTGATCGAGGCAATCGCCTGCGTGTTGGCCTCGCCTGGGCGCGAGTAATCGTACTTGAAATCCTGCCCGGCGATCTGCCGCAGGGCGTTGCCCGCAATTTTGCGGATGAGCGGCGTCTGGTCATGCAGCGCCTCGACCAGCATGGGTACGGTTTGAGCCAGGTCAGCTTTGTCATGGCGCCCCGCCAGTTCGTGGACGACCGTCTGGCGCAGCGTGGCGTCGGCATCGTGCCGGTATTTGCTGGCGTAGGCCAGGCCTTCGGTGCCCGGCAGCGTGAGAAGCAGCGTAATCGCGTCGGACTTGAGCCGCGCCGGGCCGCTGCGTTCCAGATCGACCAGTTCCTTCTGAAAGGTGGCCGCGTCGTTCTTTCGCAGGATGAGATTGAGCGCCAAGGCCGCGGTGTCGGGCGTCTGGTCGGCGTGGGTAAGGAGCCGGTGGAGCAGCGCCTGGGTCTCGGGCGTGGCGTAGCTGGCGTCGGCGTCGTTTTTTAGGGTGGCGAGATCGGCCTCCAGATTGGCGCGGATGGATTCGAGGTGCTGGTCGGTGTCGGATGGAAGAGGGGTTGGCGTTGGCGCGGATTTTGCCGCTGTCTGCTCCGGGGCGGTCTCCGGCGAAGTTGGAGGGGCCGGGGAAGCGGACCTTACTAGTAGCGAGCCGCCGATCACCCAGATGACCACGAGCAGGAATGCCGCGATTTGTGCCTTGGTACTCATGGGCGGTCCCCTTGCGCTTCGGCCGCCTTGATTGCTGCAGGAGTGGGCGCCAAATCTGTGGGCACGTCCTTGAGATCGTCTGCCGCGACCACCTCCACCGTGAAGACGATGGTACCGCGACTGTCCGGGCAGTGGACGTGAGCGAAGTAGGTGCCCATCTCTGAACCCATCGCGAAAGTCTGGCTGGCTGTGCCCCTTCCCGTAATGCTGGCAGTTAAATTGCTTTAAAGGGGTGCGGTAATTCCTTCTGGTTCAACGGGGTCTACAGACCCCGATACAGGAGGATAGAACGATGGAACACGATCTGGTTAAGAAGGGGGAGAGGGCGGAGCTGGAGCGAAGCGGAAGCGTAGCCCGCTCCCCCGCTGCCCCACAGGCCGGGGGGATCCCCCCGGCGCCTACGGCTGTAGTCAATGCGCCACCTCAGTCCGCGCCGACGCCGCAACCGCAGCCGCAACCCAATGGTTCACTGCCGATCGCGTTGGCCGGACGGTCCGACAGCAGCCTGCCCCTGGTCGCGTTGACGGCGGCTGATCTTGAACCGCTCGATCCGGTAGACGGCGTCGATGCCGGCGAAGACATCGACCCCGACTACGCCGGCGATCTGCACTCGGTCGATGAAGGCGACGCCGACGCCGATCACTCCCCGGTGCCCGACGACGGCCCGGAGGATGGCGAGGAACCGGAGGACGGCGAGGAACCGGCGCGCCCGGACGGCTACGAAGATCCCGACCAGTTTCTGGACGAACTGCCGCCGGACGACCCGCCGGTCCAAGCACCCACCGATCCGGCGGTCCCTGAGGTCCTGCCGCGCTGGCTGGGCAGTCGCCGGCATTTTCGAGGTAAACGCCTGGTTCCCACTGCAGCCACGCCGCCGGCCGACCCCGCGGCATCCCCTGTGCCCATATCGGCGCCGGCCCCGTCCAACGCACCGATGAACCCCCAGCAGAAGCTCCTGATCTTGGATACCTGGCAGCGCAGCGGCCTGGCGGCGACTGACTTCAGCAGCATGGTCGGGGTCTCGGCGCACACGCTGTATCAGTGGCGCAATCGCTTCGACCAGTTCGGCCCCGAAGGGCTGATGAACAAAC
This sequence comes from Rhodanobacteraceae bacterium, assembly GCA_050738055.1. Lineage (GTDB taxonomy): Bacteria > Pseudomonadota > Gammaproteobacteria > Xanthomonadales > Rhodanobacteraceae > 66-474. The sequence continues at coordinate 8,074 of JBOHYT010000305.1, read as the reverse complement.
CCAAAGGCGGCCCCCATGGCAGCCGGTTGATGGAGATCACCAAGCGCACGATCCTGATGATCAAGCGCGCCAACCCCGAGTACGGCTGCGAACGGATCAGCGCGATGCTCGCCCGCGGCCCGGCCTTACAAGCCAGCGCCTCCGCCGTCGCCACCGTACTCAAGGAGAACGGCTACGTCACGCAGGAAGAGGCCACCCGGCCACACCCCGACAAGGTCCGGCGCTTCGAACGGGCGCGGCCCAACCAGATGTGGCAGACCGATCTGTTCACCTTCATGCTCAAGCGCCAGAACCGGCGGGTGTTCCTGATCGTCTACCTCGACGACCACAGCCGGTTCATCGTCGGCTACGGTCTGCATGCCAGCGCCTCCACTGAACTGGCCATCGAAGTGTTCCGGGCGGGGGTGGCTTCCTACGGCGCTCCCGAAGAGGTGCTCACCGACAACGGCCCGCAGTACACGGTCTGGCGGGGCAGAAGTAAGTTCACCAAGGCCATGCAGAAGCTGGGGGTCAAGCAGATTGTCGCTCGGCCGCGGCATCCCCAGACCCTCGGCAAGACCGAACGGTTCTGGGGCACCCTGTGGCGCGAGCTTTTGAAGGAGGCGATCTTCCTCGATCTGGGCGACGCCAAGCTGCGCATCGGCCACTTCATCGACTACTACAACTTCCAGCGGCCCCACCAGGGCATCGACAATCTGGTGCCAGCCGACCGGTTCTTCCAGGCCGCACCGGAGGTGCTGAAGACCCTGAAGGCGCGGGTGGCGGCCAATGCCTTGGATCTGTCCCAAGGCGGTGTACCCAAGCCCCCGTTCTACATGACCGGCCAGGTCGGCGGGCAGGGGTTCAGCCTGCATGCCGAAGGGCAACGGGTGATCCTGACGAGCCAGGAAGGCGTGCGCAAGGAAGTCGACCTGACCGCGCCTTCGCAGCCTATGCCCGCTCCCACGCCCGCACCGCTGTGTCCCGATGGCGCGCCGGTGGGCGCCCGGGTGCCCGAGCAACCGCCGCCGGGGGTATCGGCCTTGGACGCCGGCATCCGGCAGTTGCAGGCGCAGGCGCAGGTCCCTGCTAAGAAGGAGACCGGCCATGCCGAAGACCAAGCCCGCTAACGATGCCGCGCTAACGGCGGCGCCGGCACAGCCTGCCCCGTTGCCGCCCTCCCAGGCGGCCATCGACCGGCAGGCCAAACTGAGAGCCGCGGCGGTACTGGAGGTCTTGGCGGGGGAACGTACCCCCACCAAGGCCGCCCAGGCCCTGGGGGTCACGCTGCCGCGCTACTACCTGATGGAAGCCCAGGCGCTCAAGGGGTTGGTGTCCGCCTGCGCCTTGAAGCCCCGCGGCCGGATCAAAAAGCCACCGGATCAGACCGAACGGTTGGAACGGGAGAACGCGCACCTGAGGCAGCTGACTGCGCGGCTGCAGACGTTGCTCCGCGCGGCGCAGCGGTCGGTGGGTCTGGCGCCTCCCACCAAGCCGACCGCGGCCGATCTGGCCGGCAAGCGGCGCAAACGGAAGCCCACGGTCCGTGCGCTCCGCGCCGCGGTACGACTACAATCGGAGGCTCAACTCCCGCCGACACACCCACTGAACCCGACCGTTCCTGCACCTCATCAGGAGACACCGCCCCATGGCCCGTCCGCCCGCCCGCTCACGCCTGGTTGACACCCTCGAAGGTGACGACCTGGCCAAGCGCCGGCTCAAAGTCGTCATCCAGACGATCACCGGCGAATGCACCATCGCCGAAGCCTGTGAACGGCTGGAGGTCAGCGAGACGGCCCTGCGTGACTACCGGACCCGGGCGCTCTACGGCGCCTTGGCCGGGCTTACTCCCGGCACCCCCGGTAGACCCCGGAACGCCGTCAAAGATCCGGCGCTGACCCGACTCCAGACGCAGGTGCAAACCCAACAACTTCAGCTGCTGCTGGAAAAAACGCAAACCCAACTGGCTTTGCTCGCTACCGCGCTGCCGCCGCCAGTCGCACCGGCGCGCGGTAAAAAAAAACAGCCGCCCCCGGTGAACCCGTGACCACCAGGCCCGAAGTCGAACCCATGCCCGCAGTCCAACCCACCGCCCCTGTCTCGGGACCTCCGACGCCCCCGCCAGCCACGCCCGCAAGGCCAGGGCAGCGTGCCGCCCAACGCCGTAAAAAGCGCGCACAGCGCCGACGCACCCGCCAGGAACGCTGCCGGCGAAAAGAAGCCCGCCGCCGCTGCCAGATCGCCACCCTGGCCTCCAGCCGCACCTGCCGCCGCATCCGGGTTGCCGATCTGGCCGGCTTCTTCGGGTTCAGTGAACGCAGCCTCTACCGCTGGCAGCACACCGCCGCCGACCCCGACGGGTGGGTGCCCCTCGGCAGGACTCCCAAACAGGCCCCCAACGAGGTCCGTAACGCGCTCTTCAGCTACCTCTCCCAGCACGGCTCCCGCATCGGGGTACCCCGCCTGCGCAGGCAGTTCCCCCAGGTAGGCAAACGCGAGATGGAAGAGTTCGTTCGCCGGTTCAAAGCGGTCGAACGTCACCGCAACGGCAAACTCCTCCACCGCCTCACCTGGCTCAAACCTGGCGCCACCTGGACGATGGACTTCACCGAGCCCGCCGCCGCCTTGGAACACCCCTACCGTTCAATCTTGTGCGTCCGCGATCTCGGCTCCGGACGGACCCTCGTCTGGCAGCCGGTCGAACACGACGACTCGGCCACGGTCGTCGCCATCCTCGCCGGCCTGTTCGCCCGCTACGGTGCGCCCCTCGTCATCAAAAGCGACAACGGCCCCCACTTCCGCGGCGACCTGCCCGCGTTCCTCGACAAGCACGGCGTGCTCCAACTCTACTCGCCGGTCTATACCCCTTCCTACAACGGCGCCTGCGAAGCCGGCCAGGGCTCCCTCAAAATCCGCGCCCACGAGTTCGCCTGCCGCGCCGGCCACCCCGAACTGTGGACCTGCGACGATCTCGAAGGCGCCCGGCTGCAAGCCAACGAAGCGCAGTCCGATTGGCAGTCAGTCGTTGCAGACGACGCCCCGCCGCTGTACCATGGGTCTCTGGATTGGAGTCCGGTCCCCGACTGCGAACGCGTCGCGTTCGCTCGGGCGGTCGCGGCAGAAGAGCTCAAGTTACAAAAGGAGATCACCGACACCGAAGCGCAGGAAGACAGTCGGCTGCGGGCTCAACGCCTGGCAGCGATTCGAAGAAAGGTCATCAGCCGCGCGTGCGTTGCGCGCGACCTGCTGGCCATCAGACGGAAGCGAGTTACCACACCCATTTAGGTGAAATCGCATGACAGGATTTCGGGTGGAGCACAGCAGCAAACTTGACGGAACAGGAATTGCGTGATCTGGCGCAGGGCATAAAGAAATCAGAAAGATAGCAACAATGCACAGAGTAAACTTCTTCATTAGGTATTCTGGATTACATAAACACCTGATTGATATTCGCGCCGCAAGCAAGGGATTGGGTGCAAAAGAAACTGTACAGGAACGCAAGTCTGTTATTTTAATTGAGCTGGCAAAGAGGAGGGACCCTGATTTAATCCAAAAGTTGAAAAAGATCCGTTTAACCGAGAATACTAAATGTGAGTTATGGATATCAATTTTTACCTCCCATGATATTGAGGTTTTTGAAATTCCAAAGCACATATTAGAAGTGGAAAAGTTACTGTCAGCACCAATAGTTGTCTCGCTAACCTATATGGTGAGTACACAATAACTTGAGGTGACATGTGAAAGAAGCACCTTGGTTCGTTCGACTGCGATACGAATTGGATATTGGTGGCCTTTTGCCACTACAAAAAAGGAGTTTACTTAGATTACCCTTCGTATATGAACTGGGTAAAAAAAGGAGTTTGCGAATTTATTTAAAAAGAAAGAAGGATTTTCAAGTATTGGCCGAAAGGCTCAAGAGAATTAAGGTTCATAAAAAAAATTTTCTTTTGCGGATAAGCATTTACTCCGACAGCCCCTGCTATTTTTACACTTTGCCGGCCTTTATATACACTGCGCAAAAACTCTTACATTGCAGAGTCATAATAAGGCTTATTGTAATATGAGCGGTAGCTGAAGGGTGAAAGGTGTTGGGGTCCAGCGAGGTGTCCGTAGGGAAAATCGGGAGGGAAACGACCAAAATGCCCACGATGACGAAGCCAAGCAAGCAACGCCGGGTCAGAATGTCCCTCACTCGTGTCCAAAATAGCGTTTGAAAAGTATCCGTCCGATAAACCGTTGTGGAAAGTGAGGATTTCGCGGGGTATGTTGTTTTCATTTCCGTGGAGGAACGGGGATGAAGACACCCAAGGCCGGGCGGGCGGCGCGGGCGGCACGGCTGCCGCTGTCGGAGGTTCGCGCACTGCTGGCGCGGCAGGAAGCTTCGGGGTTGAGTTTGTCGGCATTCGGGCGGCGGGAGGGGCTCCCCTTCGACCGGCTGGCAAACTACCGTCGGCGGCGGCGGCTGGCGCAGGGCGAGCCCGCGCGTAAGTCGGCGCGGCCCGCCGATACCGCGCAGCCCGCCGGATTTGTCCGTCTCGAACCGCTGGCGGGCCTGGCGGTTCCCGCCGCTGCGGACACGGCCACGGTTTTCATTCATTGCCCGGGCGGTGCGCGGATCGAGGTCCGGCGCGGCTTCGATCCCACGCTGCTGCTCGACCTGGTGCGCCTGCTGCAGACCGCGCCGCAGGTCCAGGCCGATGTTTGATTTTGGCCGCGGCACGATCTATCTTTCGACCGAACTCACCGACATGCGTAAGAGCTTCGACACCTTGGCGGCGTTGGTGCAGTCGCGGCTCGGCCGAGACCCGACCTCGGGCGACGCGTTTGTGTTCATCGGCAAGCGCAAGAACCGCCTGAAGTTCCTGATCTGGGAAGACAGCGGCTACTGGCTGTGCGCCAAGCGGCTGGAGCAGGGCACATTTGCGATCCCCACGTCAGACGGCGGCGCGTTGCGGCTGTCGGCGGCGCAGTGGCGGCTGCTTTTGGAAGGCATCGTGGTGCTGACTTCGCGGCGGCTGAAGCGGTACGAGCGGCGGCTCACGCCCGTGTAAAATAAATTTGTAAATCGCTGCAATTTACGGAACGATTTTGCCCCCAACCACGTCTACAAAAACGATGCAAAAACACGACGACAACACCACTCCGCCGCCGCCGCAGTTTGTCCCTGTCGAAGAGGAGATGCGGCAGCTTCGCGGAGAAGTTGCGCACCTGCGCGAACGCAACGAGGCCATGGCGCACCAGATCACGCAATTGAAGAAGATCGTGTTCGGTTCCAAGAGTGAACGGACCAGTTTACTCCAAGACGTACCCGTCGAGCAGGGCGCGCTGTTTACCGTGCCAGCCGTGGAAAACCCAATCGAGCCGGACGCCGCCGCCCCTGTGGAAGCACCCACACAAGACCCGTCAGCGAAAGCCGCTCCGGCCACGGACGCCAAGCCGGACAAAAAACGCAGTGGCCGTCGCCCGGTGCCGGCGCACTTCGAGGAACAGGAACTGGTCATCGAAGCCCCGCCCGAACACCGCGTTAACGCCCAAGGCCATCCGCTGGCGTTGCTCGGCTACGAGACATCCGAGCGGCTCAACCGCATCCCGGCGCGGTTCGTAAGGCAAACGATCAAGCGCGAGAAGTGGGGCAAGCCCGACACCCACGAGCTGGTCTACACCGCGCCGCCCTTGAACGCCATCGTGCCCAAGGGCAAGCTGGGCGACGGCCTGATCGGGCATGTGATCTTCCAGAAGTACTTTATGGCGGTGCCGCTGTACCGGCAGTTGCAGGAATACAACGCAATGGGCGCGGAGCTGTCGAAGGCGATCCTCAGCGACGCAGTACACCGGTTTGCCGAACTGTTTGCGCCGGTGGCGGCAGCGATCCGGGCTGAGGTGTTTGCCGGTAAATACGTCCAGGCCGACGAGACGCCGATCAAATGCCAGGGGTTGAAGACCGGCCCGATGCGCAAGACGTATTTATGGGCGGTGCGCAACCGCGACGCCTGCTACTTCCATCACGGCACCCGGGGCGGCAAGGAAGTGCGGGTGCTATTTGACTTCAGCAAAGGGCCAGTGCCGGTGAACTCGCCCAAGTGGCACGCGGAAAAAAAGCAGTGGACGGGGTATCTGCTCACCGATGCCTACGATGTCTACAACCAGGCCGAAGGGATCGTGCACATCGGCTGCTGGGCGCATGTGCGGCGGAAGTTCTTTGAACTGGCCGAGCACGACGCCGAAGCCAAATGGTTCCTGGCCGAGATCAATTTGCTCTATGACGTCGAGCGGACAGTCACCGAGCGGCGAGACCAACTGGCAGCCACGCCGGAAGCCTGGAGTGACGAACGGTTCTTTGCGGAGAAGACCGCGGCGCGGCAGACGTGCTCGAAGCCGGTGGTGGAAAAGCTCGAAGCGCGGGTGAAAGCCTTGATGCAGGCGCGTGCGCTCACGCCGGCCAGTGCGTTGGGCAAAGCCGTGAGCTACCTCGCGAATAATCTGAAACGATTGAAGCCGTTTTTGGATGATGGCGAGTTGCCGATCGACAACAACGCCGTGGAACAGAGCATCCGCCCGCCGGTGATCGGCCGCAAAAACTATTTGTTTGTCGGCTCTGAAGACGCCGGCGGTTGGGCGGCGGTGTGCTACTCGCTGATGGAAAGTTGCCGGCTTATGCGCGTCGATCCGCAGCAGTACCTGGCCGTCGCCACCCCGCGCCTGCTCGCCGGCGAAGCTCCCGCCACCCTGACGCCCCGCGCTCTGGCCGATCAAATCCGCGACCTGCCCCGCAACTTCTGAAATCCATCCGCGCCAAGCCGCCCTCCGGTATGCTTCAAGGGTTTACCGGACGGATACTTTGAAAACGTGGCCCTTCAACACCGGTACTTCTATTAGGCAGCCAGCCGGACCGGCTTGCGGCCTGAATGCAGTCGTCCAGAACTCCAATTCCACGCTCGTAAACCCCGGTTTTTCGTCGTTTCCTTGCCCCAATGTGCTTTTGGACAGCATAAAAGGGTCCCAGATCACCCCAAGGGCCATTCCCGACCCACAGCCAGAGGAAACGGGGCTGATTGCAAGCAATCAACATGGTGCTTTTGGACAGCATCTCCTATGCGGTGGCAAAAAGGGGGGTCGGAAACCGGGAAAAGAGGCCCTTCATAGGGAGAAAAATGCCGCCAAAGCCCCTTTTGGGCCTGTCTTGGACAGCAGTGAATGTCCCTGCACGAAAATGGAGCGAACGTTTTTGCGATTCAATGATCGACAGCCACTACGCAACGCGCTTGATCGTCACGACGGGGAGATGCTTTCTGACTTGGAAGTCGGTGACTTCCAAGGTAAACTTTGCGCCGCATTTTCCGCGTACAGCGGCCTTGGGTGCGGCGCATGGACCGCCCGGCGGCCATTGCGGTCGTGGTTCGATGCGTGGGTAAGTTGCCTTTGGTCGGATGCGGCGGTACTTCTCGTCGGGCGTTCGACCCTGCAGCCCTTGGTGCGGCCTGTAGTGGTTGAACCATTCCGTGAAACAAATCAACTCTGCCAGCACTTTCTTGCGTGCCAGCGGCACCTGCAGCTCACGAGTGCACTCGGATTTGAGCAACCGCATGAACCGTTCGATGCAGGCAATGCTACCGTACCTGCCGACGGCGCCGAAACGTTGCAGGACATCGAGCACCAGACAGACCTTGGCAAACACGGTGCTCGTAAACTGGCTGCCTTTGTCGGTGATCAAATGCTTGGGCGCGCGGCAAGTTTCCTTCACCGCTTCTTTCAGGAACGTCCCCATGCGGCGTGCCGACGGCTGGGACTTGAAGGCGTCGATGTGCATGATGCGCCGGGAGAAGTGGTCCTTGGCCACGGCAACCCACCAGCAGAAGGGCCAGCGTTGCAGCAACGCGAACGGCAGAATGGGCAGCCAGAAGCCTGCCAAGGTAGGAACGACGGTCAGATCAATATTCCAGATGTGGTCGGGGTATTTCGATTTCAGCTTCTGGAAACGCGCATGTAAAAGGGGACCAGTTTGCGCAAGCAAAAGGGTACCACCGCTGACCAAAGAATAGCACCCGTCAGGGTGCTGCCAAGGACTTCTCTTTCTCTTCCAGTCTGAGCCTATCCC
>JBOHYT010000304.1:0-7185 GCA_050738055.1 Rhodanobacteraceae bacterium | reverse complement strand
ATGCTGATGCTGGGCCGAAAATCGCCCTCGTACAGCGTGTCGCGCTTCCACTTCTCGTAGATGCGGACGAACGGACGGACAAGGTCGATCATGACGGATTGTGCTTTGCCGCAGCGTGGCGTTCGGCTACACGATGCCTGTCGCGTGGGACCGCAACGGCATTTTCACGCAACTGCACGCCCACCCCGCACGCGATTCCATCACATTTCCACCGTTCCGAAGCACGGCGCAGCAAATGCGTACCTGTATTCATGCGATCTGGTCTCCGGCCAACGGATTGCATGTGTGAATCCCGTCTTGCGCACGTTTGCATGCGCGTACCGGTGGGTACCGCATTCCCGGGCAATCGCCGCGACTGTATCAGCGGACGCCGTCAACGTGGCGTTGATTCGCGCCGGTGCCCGATGCGTCGGCGTTTTGCGCGATAATACGCGGTCAACCTGACCCCATCGGCGCGGTGCGGCACCCGTTCCGCACGTTCATCCAGGAGAACACCATGCAAGATTCTTTCGGAATCCGCGACACCCTCGTGGTCGGCGGCGAGTCGTACCAGATCGCGAGCCTCGCGAAACTGGGCGACCTGTTCGACATCCGGCGCCTGCCCTATTCGATCAAGGTGCTGCTCGAAAACCTGCTGCGCAACGAGGACGGCAGCGAGGTCACCCGCGAGCAGATCGAAGCCGTCGCCACGTGGAACCCGAAAGCCGCTTCCGAAAAGGAAATCTCGTTCCTGCCGGCGCGCGTGGTGCTGCAGGACTTCACGGGCGTGCCGTGCGTGGTGGACCTGGCCGCGATGCGCGACGCGATGGTCGCGCTCGGTGGCGACCCGAAGAAGATCAACCCGCAGTCGCCGTGCGAACTGGTGATCGACCACTCGGTGCAGGTCGACGTGTTCGGCGAGGCCGACGCGCTGGCCCGCAACGCCGACATCGAATTCCAGCGCAACCACGACCGCTACGCGTTCCTGCGCTGGGGCCAGAAGGCGCTGGAGGACTTCCGCGTGGTGCCGCCGTCCACCGGCATCGTGCATCAGGTGAACCTCGAGTATCTGTCGCGGGTGGTAATGACCCGCGACATCGACGGTGAGACCTGGGCATTCCCGGACACCCTGTTCGGCACCGACTCGCACACCACGATGGTCAACGGCCTCGGCGTGCTCGGATGGGGCGTCGGCGGCATCGAGGCCGAGGCCGCGATGCTCGGCCAGGGATCCTCGATGCTGATCCCGCAGGCGGTCGGTTTCCGCTTCACCGGCAGGCTGCCCGAGGGCGCGACGGCGACGGATCTCGTGCTGACAGTCACCCAGATGCTGCGCAAACAGGGTGTGGTCGGCAAGTTCGTCGAGTTCTTCGGGCCGGGCCTCCAGCACCTGCCGCTGGCCGACCGCGCGACGCTCGGCAACATGTCACCCGAATACGGCGCGACCTGCGCGATCTGCCCGATCGACAAGGAATCGCTCAACTACCTGCACCTGTCGGGCCGCGACCCGAAGCACATCGAGTTGATCGAGACCTACGCCAGGGCGCAAGGGCTGTGGCACGACGCGGATGCGCCCGAAGCGGAATTCAGCGCGGTGCTGGAACTCGATCTTGCGAGCGTGGTGCCCTCGCTCGCCGGTCCCAAGCGCCCGCAGGACCGGGTGCTGCTGGGCGACATGCGCAAGAGTTACCGCGACACCATGCAGACACTCGGCGCCGGGCGCCAAAACGAAGCCTGGGACAAGCAGAAGGAGCGCTTCCTCAACGAGGGCGGCAGCACCGCGGTCGGCCGCGCCGAAAGCCAGGAGGAATTTTCGCCCGAGGTTTGCCCGCACTACGAGCACTGCGAACTCGAGGACGGTTCCGTCGTCATCGCCGCGATCACCTCGTGCACCAACACGTCCAACCCGGCCGTGATGATCGGCGCGGGGCTGTTGGCACGCAAAGCCGCAGAACGCGGTCTCATCCCCAAGCCCTGGGTCAAGACCTCGTTGGCGCCGGGATCGAAGGTGGTCACCGATTACCTCGAGAAAACCGGACTGATGAAGGATCTGCAGAAGCTCGGCTTTTATCTTGTCGGCTACGGCTGCACGACTTGCATCGGCAATTCCGGTCCGCTGCCCGAGGACGTCAGCAAGCGGATCACCGACCATGACTTCGCGGTCGCCGCGGTGCTGTCCGGCAACCGCAATTTCGAGGGTCGCATCCATTCCGAAGTGAAGATGAACTACCTCGCCTCGCCGCCATTGGTGGTGGCGTTCTCGATCGCGGGAACCATCGACATCGACCTGACCAGGGAATCGCTCGGCAAGGACCGGCACGGCAAGGACGTGTACCTCAAGGACATCTGGCCGAGCACCAAGGAAATCGCCGACCTCGTGGCGAGTTCGGTCAACGCCGGACTGTTCGAGAAGACCTACGCCGAGGTGTTCAAGGGCAGCCGCGAATGGAACGCCGTCGAGGTGCCCGAGGGCGACCAGTACGCGTGGAACGAAAATTCCACCTACATCAAGAATCCGCCCTACTTCGAAGGCATGATCATGGAGCTTCCGAAGCACGCGGACATCAGCAATGCGTATTGCATCGGGCTGTTCGGCGATTCGATCACCACCGACCACATCTCGCCCGCCGGCGCGATCAAGAAGGACTCCCCGGCCGGCAAGTACCTGATGGACCGTGGCGTCGAGCCGAAGAACTTCAATTCCTACGGTTCGCGGCGCGGCAACGACGACGTGATGGTGCGCGGTACCTTTGCCAACATCCGCATCAGGAACCGCCTGCTCGACAATGTCGAAGGCGGGTTCACGTTGCACATCCCGAGCGGCAAACAGATGACCATCTATGACGCTGCCATGCAGTACCAGAGGGAAGGCAGTCACCTGATCGTGCTCGCCGGCAAGGAATACGGCACCGGTTCCTCGCGCGACTGGGCGGCCAAGGGCACGTTGCTGCTCGGCATCGAAGCGGTGATCGCGGGAAGCTTCGAGCGCATCCACCGTTCCAACCTGGTCGGCATGGGTGTGTTGCCGCTGCAGTTCAAGGACGGTGAAAACGCGCAATCACTGGGCCTGACCGGCAAGGAAACCTTCGCGATCAGCGACCTCGACAATGGCGACGCCAAAACCGCGCACGTGGTCGCGACCGGCAAGGACGGCAAGAAAAAAGAATTCGACGTGCGCGTGATGCTGCTGACGCCGAAGGAACGCGCGTTCTACCAGCACGGCGGAATCCTGCAATACGTACTGCGCGATCTGGCGAAGAAGGCCGCGTGACGCTTTGAGCCTTCCTTGACCTTACAAGCAACAAGTCCAGCACATCCTTGTTGCAAATCAGGAAACCTTTACCACGGATCGAAAACTTTTATCCGTGTCCATCCGTGCAAATCCGTGGCAAAAACGCTTTTGTCTCTTTGCGAATGCCTGCCCCGCCCGTGGTTGACAAGCTGATTGGCGTCAATGCTCCAACACGATCAATCACGCGCTGGCCCATTCCGGACGCGCAGCGCGATCCGGAATCCAGCTTTGCCGCTGTCAGTCCGCCATCTTTGCATCCCCGAGCCAATACATGTCGAAAGACGATTTGGCCAGCGCGGTGACCAGTTTCCGGTCTGCCGTGATCAGCGGCAGCCCAAGCCGGGCGGCCGCCGCCACGTAACAAGCATCGTAGGCTGTGATCCGGTGCCCGAGCGCGATCTCCAGCGCTGTGTCCGCCAATGCTTGCGTGGAAATCACGGTCAACCCGAAGCGGCCCAGATCGTGCAGATGGCCGACCGCGTTGGCTGATGGATACCCGTGCCGCCGCACCCATTTCCAGAACACATTGGCGCATTCGGCGAAAAACAGACCGGGAACGATCAACTCGCTGGCGTCGTCCGCAGCGAATGCGGAGAAAACCGAATGCGCCTCAAGAGACAGGTCTTCCGGAACGAACAGTTTGACCGCGACGCTCGCATCCACCACCGCGCGCAGCGGTGGTGTGGTCACCGGCCACGGTCCTCGCGGATCAGTGCGCTGGAATCATTCCAGCCGTGGGGCAAGTCGACTGCCTGCGCACGCTTGCCGATGCGTTTCAGAAGCGCTGCCGCGCCCCGGCGCGACTCCGTTGCCCGTATTCCATGGTCGAGCAGTTGCACCACTTCCGCAGTCAGCGAGCGGCCCTCGTCCTCGGCAATCTTCTGGATATGCCGGTAGAGCTTGTCGGGAACGTTGCGTACGTGGAGGGTGGGCATGCCGGGAATCTTCGCTGCAAACCGCCATTGCAGCTTATCCGTGTTGGTTGCAGTTTGCAACCAAAGTGATCGAACGATGATTCCCACTGCCCCGGGTCGAATGGCAATACGCCGCCGACCACGACTCGGAATTCCATGCGCCCTGCGCGCGACGACTGGAAGCGTGGCGCCGACAAGCAACCCCGTGGTATTTGACCTGGGGGATCGCGTACGAGTTCCTGCGCGTCACCACCCATCCGAAGGTGTTCCGCAAACCGTGGTCCGCGGCCGCGGCATGGGGTTTTCTGGATGCCGTGCTGGCCGCGCCCGCGCTGGCGATGCTGCTGCCCACGGATCGCCATGCCTCCATCCTGCGCGAACTGCTGGAGGAATTGCCGCACCTGCGCGGCAACGTCTTGCACGGCGCGCACACCGCCGTGTTGATGCGCGAACACGGCATCGGCCGCATCGTCACCCGCGATACCGATTTTCACCGCTTTCCGTTCCTCGAGGTCGTGGACCCGCTGCCGGCTTGAAAGCTTCTCCGCGGCAGTCGTGCTGGCGGAAGAAGCAGGCGCGCAACGGCGCCCGGAACGGGGCTTGCGAGCGCAGGGTGTAGTTTGCCCCCTCCCCTTCAAGGGGAGGGTTGGGGTAGGGATGGTGTTGAAGATCGCGCATGTCGGAACGGTGCGGTCTTTGTACGTGCACGCACACCATCCCCCTCGCGGCCTCCCCCTTGAAGGGGGAGGAGAATGCAGCTTGCCGCTTCCGCGCGTATCGTGCTCCAATGCGGCCGCCGCACGCAACGTTTGCATGACAGGAGGGAACGAGCATGGCTGATCCACGTCCCTGGCTGGCGCATTACCCGGAAGGCGTCCCCGCCGAGATCGACGTCGGCGGGCACCTGTCGATCGTCGCGATGTTCGAGGAGGCCTGCGCACACCACGCGCAGCGTCCGGCCTATTCGAGTTTCGGCAAGGTGATGAGCTGGGCGGAACTGGATCGGACAAGCGCCCGTTTCGCGGCGTCCCTGGCGAACGAGTGGAAGCTCGCCAAGGGTGATCGGCTTGCAATCATGCTGCCCAACCTGTTGCAGTATCCGATCGCGTTGTTTGGTGCATTGCGCGCCGGTTTGACGGTGGTGAACGTCAATCCGTTGTACACCGCGCGCGAACTCGAGCAACAGCTTGCCGACTCGGGCGCCGAAACGATCGTGGTGCTGGAAAACTTCGCGGCCACGTTGCAGGCCGCGATCGGCAGGACGCCGGTCAAGCACGTGATCGTCACCTCCCTCGGCGACCAGCTCGGGTTTCCCAAGGGTCCGCTGGTCAGCTTCGCGGTAAAACACATCAAGAAGATGGTGCCCGCATGGTCGCTGCCGGGGCACGTGTGCTTCAACGACATGCTTGCCAAAGGTGCCGCTCAGTCGGTGCCGAAGGTCGAACTCGGCCACGATGACATCGCCTTCCTGCAGTACACCGGAGGCACCACCGGGGTCGCCAAAGGCGCGGTGCTCACCCACGGCAACATGGTCGCCAACACTCTGCAACTGGCGGCGTGGGTCGGCGACCTGTTCACCCGCGGGGAAGAGCAATTCATCACGGCGCTGCCGCTGTACCACATCTTCTCGCTGACCGTGAACGCACTGCTGATGGCGTACTTCGGCGGCGAAAACGTGCTGGTCACCAATCCACGCGACATGCCGGCCTTCATCAAGATCTTGAAGAAATCCCGCTGGAGCGCGATCACCGGCGTCAACACGCTTTACAACGCGTTGCTCAACCATCCGGATTTCGCGTCGCTGGATTTCTCGCGGGTGAAGTTTGCACTGGCGGGAGGCATGGCGGTGCAACGCGTGGTGGCCGAGCGCTGGAAGAAGGCCACTGGAACCCCGCTGATCGAAGGTTACGGCCTGACCGAGACCTCGCCCGTCGTGTCCGCCAACCGGCTCGACATCAAGGACTACACCGGGTCGATCGGCCTGCCGGTGCCTTCCACCGACGTGACCCTGCGCGACGACGACGGCAGCGAAGTGGCGCCGGGAAAACCCGGCGAACTCTGCGTGCGCGGGCCGCAGGTGATGAAGGGTTACTGGAGCCGTCCCGACGAAACCGCCAAGGTACTCGACGCGGACGGCTGGCTGCGCACCGGCGACATCGCGCGGATGGACGAAAACGGCTTGTTCTACATCGTCGACCGCAAGAAGGACATGATCCTGGTCTCGGGCTTCAACGTGTACCCGAACGAGATCGAGGACGTGGTCGCGCAGCATCCGGGCGTGCGGGAAGTTGCCGCGATCGGAGTTCCGGACGAGCATTCCGGCGAAGTCGTCAAACTGTTCGTGGTGAAGAAGGATCCCTCGCTTACCGAGGCCGCGCTGAAGCAGTATTGCCACGACGAACTGACCGGCTACAAGCGGCCGAAGACCATCGAGTTCCGCGACGAGTTGCCCAAGAGCAACGTCGGCAAGATCCTGCGGCGGGAGTTGCGGGATGGGGAGCGGAAGAGCCGGGACCCGGGGTGAGGCCGCGCGCTTGCGCGATGCCGAGGGCATCGCGCGCAAGGCCGAACGCCCGAGGCAGGACGCCGAGGGCCGGGTTGCTTGGCGAGCGCCGGACGCGCGAGCCTAGCAACGGGACCGGGGACCCGTAAAGCAACTCGCCGGGAGATACGCCATGTCCAGGATCGATATCGATGCCCTGCCCCGCCGGACCGGTTCCAGTTATCCGGCGCCCTTCGACCAGCCTTGCCTCTCGCGGGTACGCCGCCAACTCGGGGATGCCTGTGGCCTCACCGACTTCGGCGTCAACCTGCTGGAACTGCAGCCGGGGGCGTGGTCGAGCCAGCGGCACTGGCATTCGGCCGAGGACGAATTCGTGTGGGTGCTGAAAGGCGAGGTCACCTTGATCGACGATCAGGGGGAGCTAGTCATGCGTGCGGGCGATTGCGCGGCGTTCGCGAAGGGCGACGCCAATGGCCATCATCTCGTCAACCGCACCG
>JBOHYT010000303.1:0-4101 GCA_050738055.1 Rhodanobacteraceae bacterium | reverse complement strand
GGCCATGGCTGATCAGCAGTGGATCCCGGAGGTTCTTGGCGTACTCGATCGGCGAGGAGACCTTGTACGCCTCGGGGTCGAGCTGCGGCGTATTGAGGATGTCGGACGTATAGCCGTCGTTGTAGCTGGTCCAGTCGGACGGAGGACGCTGGGCCGCGCCGGCCGCGAACTGACCCGGCGCGCGCAGCAGCGCCATCTCGGTCATGAAGCCGCCGTAGGAGCCGCCGTAGATGCCGACCCGCCTGGGGTCGACGCCATGGTGTTTCACCAGCCACGCCTTGCCATCCAGCAGGTCCTCGATTTCGGGATGACCCATGTCGCGGTAAATCGCGTCGCGCCAATCACGCCCGTAGCCGGCCGAGCCGCGGTAGTCCATGTCCAGCACCAGGTAGCCTTCCCGGGTCAACAGGTTGTTGAACATCTGTTCGCGGAAGTAGTACGACCAGCCCTTGTCGACATCCTGCAGGTATCCGGCGCCGTGCACGAAGATCACCGCCGGGTGCGTGTGCGAGGTGTCGTAACCAACCGGCTGGTAGTACTTGGCCCAGATGCCGAAGTCGCCGTGGCTGCTCGGAATCTTCACGAACTTCGGCTGCACCCACGTCGAGGCCAGCGCCTTGTACTTCGCGGTGCGGGTGTCGGTGAGGTCGCGCGCGCCGGACCCATCGGCATTCACCACCGCGAGTTGCGGCGGGATGTACGCGGACGAATGCAGGACTGCAAGCTTGCTGCCGTCGGGCGAGAGCTTGAACAGGCCTGAGCATTCGGCGCACGAAACACCTTCGAAGTGCGTGACGCGTTCAAGATCGCCGCCCGCGGTCGGTACACGATACACATCGTAGTCATACGGCGCCTGCTTGTTGGACAGTACGTAGAACCACTTGCCATCGGGTGACACCACCGGGCTCGAGACCTCGTAATGGGTACCGGTCAGCGCGCGCGCAGCGCCGGCGAGCGGCTTGACGTACAACTGCGCCCAGCCGCTCGCCTCGGATTCGAACCACAGCGTCTGGTTGTCGGGCAGCCAACCGAGTTCATTGAAGCTCCAGTTGATCCAGGCCGGATCGGTTAGCCGGTTCTCGGTCACCAGCTTGTGGTCCTTGAAGTCGACGGTCTCGATCCAGCGGTCTTTGTGGTCGTTGGCAACCAGTTCGATCGCAACGTCGCTGGCGTCGTCGTTCCAGACGATCGCCGGACCGTAGCCGTTGCCGAGCGGGATGAAGTTCACCGACACCGGGCGCGTCTTGGGGGCGGCGAGCGCGGCGGCCTCGTTGTCGTGGCCTTCCTTCTTCAGTTCCGCGATGCGGCTGACACGCAAGTCGTGCAGCGGGTCGTCGTGGATGCCCGGCAGGTCGTCCAGCGAAAGTTTGTACTGCTTGTGGGTTTCCAAATCCAGCAGCAGCAATGCGTGCGGCGCAGGATTGTTGCGCCCGACATAGGTGCGGGCCTGCTCGGTTTCGGGGTAGCCCGAATCGTTGACGTAGTGCACGACGACGGGGTGTTTGCCCGCGTGGTACGACTTCGGCTCGGTCACCACCACCATCCAGCGCGCATCGGGTGACAGCGAAGTGGCGACCATCTTGACCTTGTCGCCGACGTAGAACGGCGCGGGCACACGCGCGGGGTTTTCGGCGTCCAGTCGGTTCTCGTGCTCACGCACGGCGTCCTTGTTGGCCTGGTCTTCGCGCAGGGTCGAGAACAGGCTGATCTGCAGGCGCTCCATCTGATCGGGTTTGGCGTCGGACGGGTTGTCCTTGGCTTCCAGCGTGGCGGCCTGCGAAACCAGGCCGGTGGAGGTGTTCCAGACCTGCCAGTCGCGGCCCTGCCGCCAGCTCAGCAGCTCGCCGTCGGCGGAAAACTGCAGGCCGGACTTGGCATCGTCGTCGCGGGTAATTTGGCGGGTCGTGCCGCGGGCGACGTCGCGCACGAACACGTCGCCGTGGCGGAGGAACGCGGCGTGGTCGCGTGCCCGATCGAACACCGCGGGACCATCGGCGGTCGCGAGTTCCGCGTCGCCCAGTTTCACCGGCGCGCCACCGCCTGCCGCCACGCGGTACAGGTCGCGGATCGGGGAACCCTTGCGTTTCAGCTTGAAATAGATGTTGCGGCCATCGACACTCCAATAGGGGTCCTCGACCGGCGGCCCGATCCAGTCGGGGTTGGCCATGATCTGCTCGAGGCTGAGCTTTGCGGTCGTCGTCGTCGTGGCCGCGGGGGCGGTGTCCTGCGGCGCGGCAAACGCCCCCGACCAGACGAGCAGGCCGGCCAAGCCGGCGACGGCGATGCGATGCATGACAGTGATCCCCACGGAAAAGCGCAGAGCCTATCCACGAGCCGTGCGGGTTGGCAACCGCCAGAAGTCCTCCTCATGAAGTCCTCCCCATGGCGGAATCGCCAACCGGCGATTACCCTGAACGTTGCCGTGCATCCCGATCGGAGTCCCGCCATGTCACCCATCCGCGTTCTTGCCGGTTTCGCCGTCGGTCTTCTCATGTCCGGCATCGCCTGCGCGCAAACCGCGCCGGTCCCGCCCCAGCGTGTGCCGCTGATCGATACTCATTACGAGGTGCCTGCCATGCCTCCCCCGACCCCGAAGCACGATGTCACCGAGACGTTTTTCGGAACCGTGGTACACGACCCGTACCGCTGGCTGGAAGACGCGGATGCGCCGGCGGTCGAGCAGTGGATCGCCGCGCAGAACGCATACACCGAAAAGGTCATGGATGGTTTCACCGACGCCAAGGCGATCGCCAAGCGGGTCGGCGAACTCGCGCTGACTTCCGCGCAGCAGTCCCATCCCGAGATCGTCGGCCACACGCTGTTCTACCTGCGCCAGACCCCGCCGCAACCGCAGGCGGAGCTGGTCGCGCAGGCCTGGCCGAACGGCACGTCAAGGGTGCTCGTTGATCCCGATGCGATGAAGGGGAAACCGGCGATCACGGACTACTGGCCATCGCCGGATGGGAAATATGTGGCCTACGGCACCGCCGAAGGCGGCAACGAGGAAACCACGATCCAATTCGTCGAAGTCGCGACCGGCAAGACGCTGCCCGACGCGTTGCCGCACGCAGGCGGCGGGACCACGCCGCAGGCGCTGGTGTGGGACGCGAATGATCGCGGCGTGACCTACGCACGGCTGCCGCTGCCCGGGACCGTCCCGGAAAGTGATTTGCAGTTCAACGCGGCGCTTTGTCACCATACGCTCGGAACGCCGGCGGACCAGGACACGCTGGAGTTCGGCAAGGGCCTCTCGAGGGTCGCCGAATACACCCTGCTCGGCTCGGCCGACGGGCAACATGCTGCCGCGCTGTTGCACTACGGCGATGGCGCACCCGATGCGGTGTACCTGCGCAGCGGCAACGGCCAGTGGAAACTCGCGCTCAGCACCGAAGCGAACGTGCGCGCGGCTTCGGAAGTGAATCAGGGCGCGGCGTGGGATGGCGACCGCCTGCTGGTGATCGCCTATCAGCACGCTCCGCGCGGCAAGTTGCTCAACCTGGATGCCCATGGCACCGCGCACGAATTGGTGCCGCAGGGAGATTGGGCCATGCACTCGGTCGCGCCGGTGCAGGGCGGATTCCTGATCACCGAAGTGCGCGGGCCCGACTGGCGCGTGCAGCAGTACTCGCAGGACGGCAAGTTCGTACGGACTGTGCCGTTGCCGAAGTCCGGGATCGGGGTCGGTCCCATCGCCAGCAGTGCGTTGTCGCCGCAAGCGTTGATCACCTACGCAGGCTGGACGATCCCGTCGCGCTGGGTCGAGTTCGATGCCGCACATGGCACGCTGAAAACCGTGTTCGAGGTCAAGCCCGCGGCGGATTATTCCAAGGTCGTGACGTACCGGTTGGATGCAACCTCCAAGGACGGCACCAAGATTCCAGTGACCGTGATCGCGATGAAGGGCGTGACGCCGAACGGCAAACGCCCGGCCATCCTGTACGGCTACGGCGGCTTCGGCATCAGCATGGTGCCGACCTACGCGGCCTCCATCCTGGCCTGGGTGGAAGCCGGCGGTGTGTACGCGATCGCGGCACTGCGCGGTGGTGGTGAGGAGGGCGAGGACTGGCACCGGGCGGGGATGCGCGAGCACAAGCAGGCCGT
>JBOHYT010000302.1:0-2116 GCA_050738055.1 Rhodanobacteraceae bacterium | reverse complement strand
CTCTTCGACCTCGCCTCCATGCTGCAGGTGAGCCTGGTGGGCTTCATGGCGGCAGGTACCTTCCTGCCCATGCCGTACTTCGATTTGAGTTGGCAACTGATGGCGCTGTCCGCCGCGTTGGCGGCGTACAGCAGGCAGCAGATGGAGGCCCGTGAATCGATCCAGCGCGGGATACCCAAAGCGATTGCGCCTGTTGAAAACTCGCCCGCACCCTACAGGAATTCGTAGATGGGAGGCTCCGTCTTGATGATTGCCTTCCATTTCCCTCCGGCAGCCATGGGTAGCGGGCATCTTCGCACGTTGGGTTTTGACCGCCATCTGCCGGCAGCAGGTTGGAATCCCATCGTGCTGTCTGCGCGTTCGATCGCCTATCCGCGCACCCGTCCGCTGGGCGCCGATGTGATTCCCCGAGGCTGCCTGGTAAAGCGTTCATTGGCGTTCGATGCCCGTCGCCATTTCGGCATCGCAGGAAGATACCCTGCGTTTCTGGCGCAGCCCGACCGCTGGATCTCCTGGTGGCCGGCAGCGGTATGGCAGGGTCTGCGCATCATTCGCCGCCACCGGGTGCGTGCGATTTGGTCCACCTACCCGATCATGACCGCGCATTGCATCGCCCGTACCTTGAGCGGAATCACGGGGTTACCCTGGATCGCAGATTTCAGGGATCCTGTGTCCAGTTCGGTTGAGCCGGGAAATCCCTTCTCGGTAGCATCGCAGCATCGGTGGGAAGCGCGGGTGTTGGAAAGCGCTTCCCGAACGGTGTTTACTACCCAAGGGGCGGTTCGTGCCTGTGCCGACCGCCTTCCGATCGCGTTCAAGGAAGGGCGGCTGGCGGTCATTGCGAATGGATACGAAGAGGCGGCTTTCACCGACCTGCCGACGTCCGTACTCCCGCTGCCGGGCAGGCCGCTGATGTTGCTGCACAGCGGTCTTCTTTATCCGGATGGTCGCAATCCGGTTGCATTTTTCGAAGCTCTTGCGCGCCTCAAGACTTCTGGAGACATCAGTGCGAAAAAGCTGAACGTCGTCTTGCGGGCAAGCGGTTTCGAGTCGACCTACGCGCACGAATTGCAACGTCTGGGCATCGATGACATGGTGACGCTGGCTCCCCCCGTCTCCAACAGGGATGCCTTGATCGAACAAGCCGAGGCCGATGGACTACTGCTTTTCCAAGGCAGCAAGTTCGACCGTCAGATTCCGGCAAAATTGTACGAATACTTGCGTATCGGGCGGCCGGTCTTCGCGCTGGTGGGAGAACATGGAGATACGGCGTCGCTGCTGCGCAACGTCGGGGGCGCAGAATTGGTTCCGCTCGATGACGCAGACGCAATCGAGACGCGCCTGATCACGTTTGTCGACGCTTTGCGCGCAGGCAAGGCATCGCAGTTCTGCCCGGATGTGGTGGGCACCTATTCCCGCCGCGAGGGAGCGCTCTCGCTGGCCAAAATGCTCGACGACGTGACAGATTGAACAATCTGATTGGTACTGGAGTTCAACGAGGCGATCTTGTCACCTTACGAGAAACAACCATGCTTTTTTCTGCGAGCGCCCGCCCCGACCGCGGGGCCGAGAAACGCAAAAGGCGGGTTGAAACCCGCCCTACACCAACGATGCAGTCCGTGCACGCCGCGGCGGCATGATGCCCCCGGGCGCGCCGCTCACACGCCAAGCCCGTAGGGCGGGTCTTGACCCGCCAAGAGGGTTACCCTTACGAGAAACAGCCAAGCTTGTTTCTCTGCGAACGTCCGCCCCGACTGCGGGGCCGAGAAACTGATTAGCCAACCGACCGGCGCGCCGGTAGACGTCCGAAAAGGAACAAAAATTATCGTTTACAATCAATCGGTTAATTTCTGTTCCTTGAGAGAGCGCTACATGTCGGCAAGTCTTGGACACACGGGAACGAACAATAATTTTTCGTCATTCCGGGGCCGCCCGCGCTGTTTGCGGGCGGAACCCGGAATCCAAGTTTTGAAAGGCACTGAATAGACTCGCGCCGTCCATGGCGCTCGCCCTGCGGGCCGGCTTCTCCATTCGCGTTTGCAGTCCAGCAAACGCAGTCGGGTTCGGCCTGCGATGAAACTGCAGGCCACACCGGAATGACGATGTTTCATAGGAC
>JBOHYT010000301.1:0-4145 GCA_050738055.1 Rhodanobacteraceae bacterium | reverse complement strand
CACCACGGCGGCGCCGACAGCGAGACTCGAAACAAGCCAGTTCCACATCATCCAGCCGCATGTGGTGTAGTAGAAAATGCGGTCCTCGCGTTTCAGATCAGTATGCAGCACGAGTTCTTTCAGATGTTGCAGCAATGTTCCGCCGGCGCCGTGCACGATGCACTTGGGCACGCCAGTGGTGCCGGAGGAATACATGATGTACAGCGGGTGCTCGAACGCGACGGGCTCGAATTCGAGCGCGAGATCGCCGCTGCCGGCGAAAGCATTCCAGTCGATCGCATCGCGCAAGCCATCGATCTTCAGCGGATTACCGGAATAGGGGATCATCACCATCCGCTCGATCGACGGAATCGCATCGACCACCGCGCGGATTTTTTCCATGCAATCGTGGCGCTTGCCGCCGTACGGATACGCGTCCGCGCCGAACAGCACCTTCGGTTCGATCTGGCCGAAGCGATCCACGATCCCGTTGACGCCAAAATCCGGTGAAGCCGAGGACCACGTCGCGCCCAGTGACGCCGTGGCCAGCATCGCGATGATGGTTTCGGGAAGATTGGGCAGGAAGCCGGCGACCCGGTCGCCCTTGCCGACGCCAGTTTCCTTCAGTCCGTGCGCAATGCGCCCGACGATCGCGTGCAGTTGCGCGTAGCTGTATTCACGCTCGTGGCCCCATTCATTGCGGAAAATGAGCGCCGGTTTGTCGTCCTTGAAGCGCAGCAGGTTCTGCGCGAAGTTGAGCTGCACGTTCGGGAACCAGTGGGCGCCGGGCATCCGGTCGCCATCGGTCAATACGGGCTCGAACTCGCCCGACGCGCGGATGCCACAGAACTCCCACACCAGTTGCCAGAACTTTTCCGGATGCCGGATCGAGAAATCGTACAGCGGCGCGTAGCTGCCGATGTCGTCGTTGCCCGTGGCATCGCGGACGAAACGCACGAAGCGGTGCAGGTTCGCGCGTTCCCTGCGCTCGGGGCTGGGGGTCCACAAGGGTGCGTCGTTCGACATGCCCGGTCCGGATACGAGAACGCCGGAATTGTACCGGATTGCCCAGCCGCCTCTGCCAAGGCTGCTCCTGATTCGGGAAGTCCTTCACGAGTGGAGACGGCCTCACGGTCCAAACGCAGGGGGTCGCTTTTGTCATCGCGGTGGAAAGCCGCGGCGTGGAGGTGAACCTCAGCGCAGGGCGATCGATGCGCGCCGCCTGCCCTCGCGCGTCATCGTGCTAAAATTACCATAACGTCATACCATAACCGAGGTCGCCATGCGCCGCATGTCGATTCGCGCAACTTACGCGCTGGATGAACAGACAGACCGCCGTATCAGGCATCTGGCCAAGGCTTGGCGTGTGTCCCAGGCCGAGGTGATCCGGCGCTCGGTGCAGGCTGCGGAGCAGGCCAGCGACACGCTGACACCCGCGGATGTCGTGGCACGCTACGCCAAGGGACCGTTGCCGCGCAGTCAACGCGAAACCGGACGGATCATTCGCTCTTTGCGCGGCTTGCGCCATGCGGATGACAAGCACCGCACGGCGGAGCCGCGTTGATCCACTTCGACACCAATGCGCTGATCGCCTTGCCGCATTGGGCACGCGGCAAACATCCTGTCGTCGCGCGCGTCGTGAACGGTGAAGCTGCGGCGGTTTGCGCGCTGGTCTGGTACGAATACCTGCTGGGACCGCTGGCGGACGGTGAATCCGAACTTGCACGCGCGTTTCTCTCCGGCAAGATCGAGCCGGTGTTCGAGGAAGATTCAATACTTGGCGCGGAGCTGTTCAACGCCGCCGGGCGCCGCCGAACCCTGAAGACCGATGCGCTCATCGCCGCTGCCGCGATTCGCGCGGGGGCGGACTTCGTGACCGTCAACGTCGACGATTTTCAGTGGTTCGTGAAGCACGGGCTCCGCTTGGTGGCAGCTACGGCATAGACATGGGGCCGTTCGTTGTCAGCGAACGGCATCCAGGGTCGAAGCGCAATGGCCTTGTTTTTACCGCGAACTTTGCCGCGGAATCCACCCGCGCATGCTGGTCAAGGGGCTTGACCGGGCCCTGACGCATGGAGCGCCGCACCGGATGCCATGTTCAGACAATCTTGATCGTTTCCGAATACCCGGCCAGCATTCGATCGTGGGTGATCAGGTGCATCGGTTCGGTCAAAGCTTGCGCGACGAGCATGCGATCGAACGGATCGCCGTGCAGCTTCGGCAGGGTTTCGACGGCGGCCGCGTGTTCGGGGCGCACAGCCAGCAACTGGTAGCCTGCCTGTGAACAGTAGTCGAGTGCGGCAGTGGCGGCGAAGGGAATGCCGCTGCGCCCGAGGGCACGCTTGATGGCGATTTCCCACACACTCGCCGCCGAGACGGACACCGCGTTGCCGGGATCAGCGACAAGCTTGCGTGCGTCCCTTCCAAGGCGGCGATCGTCCGTCAACGCCCACAGCATGATGTGGGTGTCAAGCAGAATCCGCACGTCAGGATTCGCTTTCGAACAGGCGGCCGATCGCGGTATTGCGGGCGTCGAGCCGTTCCAGCGAAGGTGCCTTGAATTTCCCCTTCAGAAGTCCGATCCGTTTGCCGGGAACCCGGGCGACAATCGGTACGAGCCGGGCCGCAGGGCGCCCGTTGCGTG
The DNA here is from genome assembly GCA_050738055.1 of Rhodanobacteraceae bacterium. Taxonomy (GTDB): domain Bacteria; phylum Pseudomonadota; class Gammaproteobacteria; order Xanthomonadales; family Rhodanobacteraceae; genus 66-474. Next base: position 1,522 of record JBOHYT010000301.1, on the reverse strand, counting down.
CGATCACGATCTCGCGGTCCTGCCCCCGTTCGATCCGGTCGACCAGTTTGGACAGGTTGGTCTTGGCTTCAAGCATGTTCACGGACATCATGGCCGCTTCCTTCTTGACCAGACCAGACTAAACCAACCTGGGGCGGGATGCAAACAACTCTGTGGCGGGTTGGGCGTTGTCGGTCTGGCGCATGCTCACACCGCCGCTTCCAGCTCCGGCACGATCTTGAACAAATCACCCACCAAGCCGATGTCGGCGACTTCGAAGATCGGGGCTTCGGCGTCCTTGTTGATCGCGACGATGGTGCCGGCGTCCTTGATGCCGGTGAGGTGCTGGATGGCGCCGGAAATGCCGATTGCGATGTAGAGGTCGGGCGCGATGATCTTGCCGGTCTGGCCGACCTGCATGTCGTTGGGGCAGTAGCCGGCGTCGACCGCGGCGCGCGATGCGCCGGCGGCGGCGTGGAGCTTGTCGGCGAGCTGGTAGATGATGTCGAAATTCTCTTTCGAACCCAGCCCGCGGCCGCCGGAAACCACTTTCGCTGCGCCTTGCAGGTCGGGCCGCTCGCTGGAGGCCTGCTTCAATTCGACGAAACGGGTGTGTGTGGGCAGCGTGGCGTTGAGCTGCAGCGCTTCGACGGGAGCCGGATTTTCGCCATCGCCGACCGCGGGCCACGAAGCGGTACGCACCGTTCCGACCACGATGGCATCCGCCGGCGCCTCGACGGTGACGATCGCATTGCCGGCGTAGATCGGCCGGGTGAAGGTGTGGGCATCGGTGACGCCCATGATGTCGCTGATCTGGCCGACGTCGAGCAGCGCGGCCACGCGCGGCGCGACGTCCTTGCCGAAGGTGGTCGATGGCAGCAGCAGGTGGGTATACCCGTTTTCCGCGGCAGCGGCAATTTGCGGCGCCAGCACGGCGGCCAGCGGGTGGGCGTTGTCGCCGCGCGAAACCGCGAGCACCTTGGACACGCCGTCCAGCTTCGCGGCTTCGGACGCGACCGCATCGGGCGAATCCGACAGCACCAGCACGTCGATCGTGTCGGGTTTGATTTCGCGCGCGCAGGTGACGCAGCGCGCAGTCGAAGTGTTGAGCTGGCCGTTCAGGTGTTCGGCGACGATCAGGATTTTGGACATGGTGTGACCCTATTGCGTGTGTAGGGCGGGTCTTGACCCGCCTTGTCGTGGTGACCTTTGCTTTGGTAGGAGGGCCGGAAGGCCCGACCCGTGTTTCCGGAAGGCCCGACGGTGTATGCGGGTCCGGTCGCGACTTCCGCCGCTCCTACACCAACCCTTTCTGCTTCAACATTCCCACCAGCTCAGCGACATCCTTGACCATCACGCCACGCGAGCGCTTGGGCGGCGGCGCGAATTTCGTGGTCTTGATCTCGCCGCCATGCTCGATGCCGAGCGTTGCCAGCTCGATGGTCTCGATCGGCTTGGACTTGGCCTTCATGATGTCCGGCAGCTTGATGAAGCGCGGTTCGTTCAGGCGCAAGTCGGTGGTCACCACGGCCGGCAGGTCGAT
>JBOHYT010000300.1:0-2258 GCA_050738055.1 Rhodanobacteraceae bacterium | reverse complement strand
CCGCCTCGCCCATGCGCGCCCCAGCCGCCCGACCCGCTTCCAGCCCCCAGGATTCAGCACCAGTGTATCCGCTGGATTCGCCCCGAGCGCCGACCGCGGCCCAGGATTCAACCCCACCCACCAAACGAACAAAAGTATCATATGTTACTTTAGCTTCGTTTTGTAGGTCCGCCCGCCACCCCCGCCGCCCCCACCGCCCCCGCCACCCAGCCGCCCCCGCCACCCCGCCACCCCGCCACCCCCGCCGTCCCCGCCCCCCTACACCCCCTCCGTCTCCGGGATTCCCTGGCCCTCTCCCCTCTGACCTCTGAAACTCTTGGTTCCTGCGCCAACCATGTGGTATATTGAATTTAGGAGGAGATGGTCCGATTTGAATCGCACCCCGGAATCCTAATATCCTCCAGAGGGATCCGCCATGAAATCCACTCCTTTCGCCACCCCCAGCCACGCTGTACCGGTCCACCCGCCTGCCCCCGCCGTCATGGTGCTCCGCGCACCCACCGCCGCCGACCTCATGGTCGCCAACCCCGTCTCGATCCGCGGTCACGCCAGCGTCCACGAAGCCCTCGCCCTCCTCAGCGACCACGGCTTCAGCGCCGTCCTCGTCATCAACCGCGAAGGCCACCCCGTCGGCGTCCTCACCCGCACCGACCTCGTCCGCTTCGAACGCGAACGCACCGAATACCTCCAGCGCAACCCGATCACCTACGAAAGCGCCGAAATGACCCTCCCCACCGGCGAAGAACTCGACAGCGGCTTCCAGGTCGAAACCGAAAGCACCGCCCGCATCGACGAGATCATGACGCCCAAAGTTTTTTCCGTTCTGCCCGAGACCCACCTGTCCGAAGTCGTCCGGCTTTTGGTGGAAAAACACATCCACCACCTGTTCGTCGTCGACCGGGGCAGCGTTCTGGTGGGCGTCATCAGCACCATGGACGTGCTGGCCCATCTGCAACTGCCGTAGAAAAGGAGAGTCGCCATGTTCCGCTCCATCCTGCTTGCCACCGACAAATCGGTCGCCGCCCGCTCGGCCCAGGACATCGCCATGCGCTACGCCGAGCGCCTGAAAGGCTACCTCACCGGCGTCTACATCGAAGACCGCGCCCTGCTCGACACCACCACCAGCTACAACCTCGCCGCCTACGGCGACGTCGGTTTCGACGCGCTGATCGACCCCGAGGAACGCAAACATCGCCTCGCCAACATCCAACAGGAAGGCCAGGAACTCTCCGCCCGCTTCATCGACGAAGCCCGCCAGAAAAAAATCCCGCACGCCTTCAAAATCATCCGCGACTACGTCCCCGATGGCATCCTGAACCTCGCCCAAGCCGCCGACCTCGTCGTCGTCGGACGCCGCGGCACCAACCCCGGCGCCGACCCCAAGGAACCCGGCGAGAACACCATGAAAATCCTGCACAAGGCCAACCGCCCCGTGCTGGTCGTTCCGGAAATGCCCCAAGTCGGCCAGATGATCGGCCTCGCCTACGACGGCTCCGACGGCTCCAACCGCGCCCTGCGCGTCGCCGCCGAACTTTCCTCCCGCATGGAGATGTTCCTCAAGGTCCTCACCATCAAGCATCGCGCCATGAACACCACCCTCGCCCAGGAAAACGCCCGCCGCTACCTCGACACCTATCCGCTCCAGTACGAACTGATCCTGCGCGAAGACAGCCCCGCCACGCGCATCGCCGAACTGGCCCAGAGCGGCGGCCTCGGACTGCTCGTCATGGGCGCCTACGGCCACGGTCCGCTGAGCGAATTCGTCTTCGGCAGCACCACCACCCAGGTCCTGCGCAAAACCTACTGCCCAACCCTCCTGTGCCACTGATTGCGTCTGACGGCGAGAGCGCCACCGCTCGCGTCGGGCTCTTCCCTGGGAGCGTTGGCATCCTGCCGGCTCCTGCGCGCGCCGCGCGCAGCTTAAATCCTTCTTGTGGAGCCGGCTTCCAGCCAGCTTGGTGAGGTGGGCATCTTGCCCACCGGTTTTTCTTGCGCGCCCCAGCGCGCAGCCGGGCCCGCGGGCGGGCACGCCGAATGGCGCATTTTTAGGCACAAGTCATTTTCCTGGCAACCTTTGAACGCTGTTCTGACCCACCGTTCCGGCCGTTTTTCCGGGCGTTTTCAATTTGCCTTCCAATCCCCCTTGTGCTCCTTCCCACCCTGAGGCGGCTGGCTCGTGCCGGACGGCACGAGACACCGGCGGCGGGGGGCGCAGGGAGCGATCCGAGCAGCCCTGCGCTCGGATTCAGCGACCGCAG
>JBOHYT010000299.1:0-3475 GCA_050738055.1 Rhodanobacteraceae bacterium | reverse complement strand
GGATATATCTGGCACCACAATGAGGACGTGGGATTTATGCAATTGGTCGAGGACGATGTGCATTCAGAATTTTGGCATAGCGGCGGTTTCTCACTCAATAAAAAGAATCCGTGAAAGCTTATCGAGTTAGAAACAGGAGGCTGTTGCATGGAAATAATCGAGCCAATTCCTCAAAATTCGTCGATTTCAATGCACGAAATTGAAAAGTTTGAAACTCACCTTGGAACAAAACTTCCAAAAGAATACTCTGACTTTCTACTATTTTACAATGGAGGAAGGCCTAGACCATCAGGATTTCGATTCCTCGAAGAAAACGCAGAAACCGAATCAAGAATTCAATTCTTTTATGGCATAAATTCTCATCGTTCATATAGTATTTTGAGGAAGATGGATATTTTCATGGATAGGGTCCCAACCGGGACGATTCCTATTGCCTGCGATGGGGTAGGCAATCAAATTTTGCTTTCTATTCGAACTGCCGATTATGGAACAATATTGTTTTGGGATCATGAAAAAGAACCCACTGAGGATGGTGACGGCTCGACGTGCACAAGCCTTGTCGCAAGATCCTTTGCAGAATTTACAAAATTGCTAACTGAACTTTAGCTGCTATTGGGGTCCATCGAGATGTTCGTAGGGAAAAACAGGAGGGAGCCGGTAAAAATGGCCAAGGCGACGAAGTCAAGTAAGCAATGCCGGGACATAATGTCCCTGCACGAAAATGGAGCGAACGTTTTTGCGTTTCAATGATCGACAGCCACTACGCAAGGCGCTTGAGCGTCACGATCGGCAAGTGCTTCTTTCCCTGGAAATGCGTCACTTCCATCGTGAACTCCACACCGCATTCTCCGCGGACTGCTCCCTTCGGTGCGGCGCATGGGCTGCCCGGCGGCCATTGCGGTCGTGGCTCAAGCCGTGGGTAGGTTGCCTTGGGTCGGATGCGCCGGTACTTTTCGTTCGGCGTGCGGCCTTGCATGCCTTGATGCAGTCGGCATCCATTGCCGCGCCTACCTTGAAATGCCCCGCCTGCGGCGGGACTTTTTTAGAGGGTTGATCGCGTGGGCCGGGTAAAATCGCAATCCGTCCCCACTTTTTGCAAAAGATTTCTCGGAATTTCCCAAATATCGCCTCCAACGGTGACCTCTGCTGTCACACTTGCAGGGAAAGTGACTCCATCGGAACCGGCAATGACGCCAGGTTCCGCGGGAGCCGTTTCCATGGAATCGATTGACCACAATCCGATTGTAAAAGTCTCGTCGGCTCTGCCCCTCACCCATCCCAGCGTGATCCAAGCCGTCCTCCGCCACCAAGCCGCCTTGGAATTCCGCGCCCACGACGGCGTTCCCGGCTCGGTGGACGATCTGTTGGCCCCCAGCAATCGTGCCCACCGTCTCACCCTGGCCCGCGCCATCGCTCACGCCGCCCAGGCCCTTCGCACCGAAGACGGCCTGAGCGGCGACGTCATTAATCTTGTTCATGAAGCCAACCGCCTGATTGCCCGCCGCCCCATGCCACCCCGCCGCCGCAAAGTCGCCATCCCCCGCATCGCCGCCTACCTCGGCCGATTCCACGCCGACCCTCAGCAGTTTTCCCAGGCAGAAATGCTCGCGCCCAATCTCCGCCTGCGCATCGACTTCCGCGCCTGCAACACCGACGATCCATACCCCGATGTTCTCACCTTTCCCGACAACCTCATTCAGGCGTTTGAACCCGAAAGCGCCACCCCGCCCACCGCCGCCGCCGCCACGGCAACACCGCCGTCTGAACCGCCCGCCTCCGCAACCTCAAAAGGCCCCGGCTCCGCCGGTAGTCTTATTCCGGGGGTTCTTCGTTCGTTGCCGGCCAAAGCCGCCGCTGTCGCCTCCGCTCTATTAATGGTAGTGTTCTTGCAGCCACCGATCGGGGACAGGGCCGCCATCCCTGGCGGCCCCGCCCCGCTCCCGGCGGCAATCCAGTCTCTAAAGGTCTCGCCTGCGGCAAACTGTTCTTTCGAGCAAAACCGCACGCAGCTCGGGGACGGGCTGCAACCGCCCGTCCCACTCCCCGCGCGCAACAGCAGCCTTCTGCTCGGGGACGGCTTCGCCGCCCCGCTCGCACTCGGCCTTCGGAACCGGGCCGCGCCTTCGCGCGGCCCGCCCACCTGGTCGCTCGCCTCCCCCGCCGACACCCGCGGCCAGTTCATCGCCGCCGCCTCCCGCTTCGACGACGCCACCCCCGCCGACGAAGCCGCCGCCGTCCTCGCCGGCGTCTACATCCAGCAAACCTTCATCCCCGCCGACCCCAACTCCGCCACCCCCGCCCGCGTCGATTACTACGCCGCTCCCGTCATCGCCACCCAGACCCCAAGCCCCAATGCACCCGCCGGCCAGCCGCCTATCCTCGCCCTCCAAGCCCCCGACCCATCCACCACCAATCTCAACTACATCAAACTCCCCAAAGACACCGTCCTCACCGTCAACGCCGTCACCCTCCACAACACCCTCACCCTCACCGTCTTCACCGCCGACCACATCCAAGTCGGCCAGACCCTCACAGCCGACATCACCGGCTGGGGCAACCGCGTCACCGGCCGCAGCGGGCTTATCTCCGGCCCCGTTGCCGGATCCGGCTTCGACAACCTCGATCCCAACCCCTCCACCAGCCCCGTGCTCCAGTGGCAAGACCTGAGCGCCACCCCCTCCCAAAACACCGTCACCGCCAGCTTCGACAACTATCAGTTCTACACCCAGACCACCCAACTCAGTCTCAACTATCGGTACAACCGGGTCGACGAACTCACCGCCGTCACCCCCGACGACGGAACCCCCGGCCCGACCGAGTCCTTCCAATACGACCGCGCCGGCGCCCTGACCACCCACGCCATCAGCAACCCCGGCCTGCGCGGCGGCCGCTACACCGGCCTTCCCGACGAAGTCCAAACCTACACCCGCGACATGCTCGGCCGCGTCACCTCCGGCGACGAGCAAACCCTCGACCCCATCACCGGCAAGCCGGTCGCCGCCAATCTGGCGCAGTTCAGTTACTACGCCGACGCCTATAAAGTCCGCGAGCGCAGTTCCCGCCAGTCGCAAAATGACCCATACGTCACCACCGAACCATACTATGCCGGCGACAGCGTCGTCGCCGACGTGACCCCCGGGGCGACCGACGCCGACGCACCCACCCTGGCCGAAGAATATTTAACCGGCGGAGCCGTCGGCATCGACGAAGTCCTGGCCCAATACACCCCGGCCGATCTCGGCCCGAACGGCGCCGCCCTCACCGCCGAACACCCGATCCAAGACGTCAACCAGCGCGTCGTCATGACGCTGAAGTCCACAGTCGGCCAGCCGACGAGCATCGAAGAGCGCAGTCTCTATAGCGCGTTCGGCGAACAAACCATCCTGTCCGAGCAAACCCAACCCGGCGAGTATACCAACCGCTGGCTCCCCAAAAGCTTCACCGACCCCACGACCGGCGCGCCATTGTCCCAGGC
>JBOHYT010000298.1:0-10655 GCA_050738055.1 Rhodanobacteraceae bacterium | reverse complement strand
CCCGTTCGCGCTGAGCGTAGCGGCCAGAGGCCGCGAAATCGACGCGCCATGCTGATGTCCTTCGACTTCGGCGTTTCGCGCCTACGCTCAGGACGAACGAGGTCCAACTAAGGCAAGACCCGGACTTTTGGCAGGGGGCGGGCGGGTCGCGCCGGGCTACGATCAGCGGTTGCGTCCCGATGTCGAGGTTTGCCGCGCATGAGATCGTTCCGGCTTGTGGTGTTGATCGCGTTCATTAGCGCAATGCCTCTGGTTGCACAGGCGCGGCAGCTGACCGACGCCGATTACGCCCGCGCGGTGAAGTTCCTGTCGCAGAACACCGATCCGCTGGTCGACCAAGGCGTGCAGCGCGTGAAATGGCTGGACGACACGCACTTCTGGTATCGCGACCACGACGCGTCGGGCGATCACATCCTGGAAATGGATGCGGCGACCGGCAAGGTCGCGCCAGCGTTCGACCAGGCGAAGCTCGCCGCCGCGCTGGGCAAGGCGCGCGGCAAACCGATGGATGCCGCCAAGTGGCCGACGCGCGGCTTCGACTTCCGTGTCTTGCCAGGCGGCGATCTGGACGTGCAGCTTGGCAAGGCGTGGTACCGCTGCGATCTGTCCGGCATTGGCGTGTGCACCGCACGCGGCGAGATGTTGAAGACCGGAAGCGAACCCGGCGTGGTTTCGCCCAACGGCAAACTTGAAGCCTTCGTGCGCGACTGGAACCTGTGGGTGCGCGACCTCGCCACGGGCAAGGAAACGCAACTGACGCGCGACGGCGTCAAGGATTACGGCTATGCGACACAGAACGCGGGCTGGGTCCACGGCAAGGGTGCGATCGTGCGCTGGTCGCCGGATTCGAAAAAGATCGCGACCTACCGGCAGGACCAGCGCGATGTCGGCGAGATGTACACCGTCGATACGCGCGTCGGGCATCCGAAGCTCGATGCATGGCCGTACCCGCTGCCGGGCGACAAAAAAGTGTTCATGATCGAGCCGGTGATCGTGGACGTGGCACGTCAGTTCTTCGATGGCTTCAGCGACACCGGCAGTGTAGCGATCGTGGACGAGGCACCCGGCGGCGTCGTGCGCCTGAAGATGGCGCCGGAGCAGCGGTTGTCGACGCTGTGCGACACGCTGGCCTGCGATTCGGGTGAACCCTACGCGTGGAGTGACGTGAAGTGGGCGCCGGACGGCAAGACGCTGGCGCTGGTTTCAACTTCGCGCGATCGCCAGCATGAAACCTTCCGCATCGCCAACGCCACGACCGGCGCCGTGCGGGACGCGTTCGAGTTCACGGCCAAGGATTATTACGAAAGCGGCCACGGCCGCGTGAATTGGCAATACCTGCCGAAGACCAGCGAGGCGATCTGGCCATCCGAACAGAACGACTGGAACAATCTTTATTTGTATGACCTCAAGACCGGCAAGCAACTGCGGCCGGTGACTTCGGGCGAGGGCAACGTCGCCGAGGTACTGCACCTCGATCGCGCCACGCACACATTGTGGTTTGTGGGCGTCGGCCGCACGCCGGGCATGAACCCGTACTACCGGCAGTTCTTCAAGGTGGACATCGACACCGGCAAGGCCACGCTGCTGACGCCGGAAGATGCCGACCACACCATCGAGATGTCGCCGGACGGCAAGTACTTCGTGGATGCGTATTCCACGCCCACCACGCCGCCCGTGACGGTGCTGCGCGATGCGAACGACGGTCATGTGATCGCGACGGTCGCGAAGGCCGACATTTCACGCCTGACGGCCGCGGGCTGGGTGCCACCGGTCCCGATCACGGTGAAGGCGCGCGACGGCAAGACCACGCTGTACGGGCTGATGTTCAAGCCGACGAACTTCGACCCCGCGAAGAAGTATCCGATCGTCGATTACATCTATCCGGGCCCGCAGACGGGATCGGTGTTCACTTTCAGTTGGGCGCCCGCGCGTGGCGACCACCAGGCGATGGCCGAGCTCGGTTTCATCGTGGTCGCGATCGACGGCATGGGCACCCCGTGGCGCTCGCGCAGCTTCCACCACTACTGGTACGGCGACATGGGCGACAACACGCTGCCCGACCAGATCGCCGGTATCAAGCAACTGGCGAAACACCACCCGTGGATCGACATCGATCGCGTGGGCATCTGGGGCCATTCCGGTGGCGGCAACGCGACCGCCGATGCGATGTTCCGCTACCCGGATTTTTTCAAGGTCGGCTGGGCCGAGAGCGGCAACCACGACAACCGCAACTACGAGAACGACTGGGGCGAGAAGTACCAGGGGCTGCTCGTGACCTACGAGAACGGCACCACCAACTATGACAACCAGGCCAACGAGTTGATCGCCAAGAACCTGAAAGGCCACCTGATGCTGGTGCACGGCGAGATCGACGACAATGTGCCAAACAGCAACACCTACCTCGTGGTCGCCGCGCTGATCAAGGCCAACAGGAATTTCGACATGATGATCCTGCCGGACGAACACCACGGTTACGGCGAGGACACGCCCTATGTGACGCGCCGCCGCTGGGATTACTTCGTGAAGTGCCTCGCGGGCAACACGCCGCCGCACGAGTTCAAGATGCCGCCGGAACCGAAGTGATCCGTGCAAAAGCTCTTCGTCCGCAAATGAACGCAAATGAACGCGAATAAAAGCAAAGAGAGACTTTTATATTCCTGATTATCCCTGTCGTTCAGCCAGCCAATGGTGCAACGACAGGAGCGGCGGGAGCCGCGGCCGTTTGCTCAGCGACTCAGCGTGCCTGCCGCACCGGTCGGGCCTGCCGGCCCTCCTACCATGGATCACGCTGGGAGCGTAGCTGAGGCACCGGGACAATCAGGTTTATATTTGCATTTTTTGCGTTCATTCGCGGACTGCTTGTTTTCCCAGTAACAGGAGAGTGACATGAAACGTTCAACCAGCCTGTTGACCGTGGCCGTGCTGGCCGCCGTGGCGACCGCCGCCGGCGCGCAACAGTCCGTGCCGCCATCCAGCGCCGGCGCGCAGCAAACCGCGCCGCCATCGAAGATCGAGTATCCGGCGGCGCACCGCGACAACACCGTCGATACCTATTTCGGCACCAAGGTCGCGGCGCCCTATCAATGGATGGAAAAGCTCACCGACCCTGCCTTGCACAAGTGGGTGGATGCCGAGAACAAGATCACCGACGACTATCTTTCGAAGATTCCGGTGCGCGGCTGGATCGACCACCGGCTGACCCAGTTGTGGGATTACGCGAAAGAGGGCACGCCCGACCAGCTCAAGAACGGGATGCTGTTCTTCCGCAAGAATTCCGGTCTGCAGAACCAGAGCGTGGTGTACGTGCAGGACTCGCCGACTGCCAAGCCGCGCATGCTGCTCGATCCCAACAAGCTCTCGCCGGACGGTTCGATCGCGCTGGCGGGTGACGCGCCGTCGCCGGACGGCAAATACCTCGCCTATGCGCTATCCAAGGGCGGCTCGGACTGGCAAACCGTCCACGTGATGGACGTCGCCACGGGCAAGACGCTTCCCGACACCGTCGAGTGGGTGAAGTTTTCCGGCATCTCGTGGACCCACGACAACCAGGGCTTCTACTACTCGCGCTTTCCCACCCCGCCCAGCAACCAGGAAGCGCAGATCAACCAGAAGGTGGTCGACCAGAAACTCTACTACCACAAGCTGGGCACGCCGCAGTCCGACGACAAGCTGGTCTATTCGATGCCCAAGCACCCGGAGTGGGGTGTCGATGGCGGTGTCAGCGAGGATGGCCATTACCTGATCCTGTACGTGTTCAACGGCACCTCGACCAAGAATCGGCTGTACTACGCCGACCTCGGCAATCCGGTGCACCCGGATCTTGCCTCCAAGGTGAAGCCGCTCTACACCAAGGCCGACGCGGCGTACTCGCCGATCGGCAACATCGGCGACACGCTGTATCTGCAGACCACGCTGGACGCGCCGAAGGGGCGCATCGTCGCCGCGAAGTTCACCGATCCGGACCCGGCGCATTGGCGGGTGGTGGTGCCACAAGGCCAAGGCGTGCTGGCCGGCGCGACGCTGGCCGACAATCGGATCCTCGCCAATTATTCGGACGTGGCCAAGAGCAAGCTGCAGATGTTCGACACCTCCGGCAAGCTCGAGAACACCGTTCCTTTGCCCACGCTCGGCACGGTCGGTGGCATCTCGGCGCGCAATGATTCGAAGACCGCGTATTACGCATTCACCTCATACCTGTATCCGACCACGATCTACAAGTACGACGTCGCGGATGGCAAAAGTTCGGTGTACTTCAAGCCGGACGTGAAGTTCGATCCGTCGCCCTACCAGACGAAGCAGGTGTTCTACACCTCGAAGGACGGCACCAAGGTGCCGATGTTCATCGTCGCGAAGAAGGGCATCCAGCTCGACGGCAGCCACCCGACGGTGCTTTACGGCTACGGCGGTTTCGACATCTCGATCACCCCCGGCTTCAACCCGATGCTGCCGGTATGGCTGGAAATGGGCGGCGTGTACGCGGTCGCCAACATCCGCGGCGGCGGCGTGTACGGCGAGGCGTGGCACCACGCTGGGATGCTCGGCAACAAGCAGAACGTGTTCAACGATTTCGCGTGGGCCGCGAAATACCTGATCAAGCAGGGTTACACCTCGTCGAAACACCTCGGCATCCAGGGCTATTCCAACGGCGGGCTGCTGACCGGTGCGTCGATCACCCAGCACCCGGAGCTGTTCGGCGCTGCGTACATCGGGCACGGTGTGCTCGACATGCTGCGCTTCCAGAAGTTTTCTGGCGGCGCGTTCTGGGTGCCGGAATATGGAACCTCCGACATCAAGAAGGATTTCGAGTGGCTGATCAAGTACTCGCCGCTGCAGAACATCCACAAGGGAACCTGTTACCCGCCGACGTTCATCACGACTTCGTGGGACGACGACCGCGTGGTGCCGAGCCACGAGTTCAAGTTCACGGCGAAGATCCAGCAGGCGCAAGGTTGCGACAACCCGATCCTGCTGCGCACCACCGGCAGCACCAGCCACATCTACATGCCGACCGACAAGCTGATCCAGCAGGACGCCGACGTGTGGGCGTTCGAGGCGTACAACCTCGGGATCAAGGAGCCTCCGGCGTCGGGCAAGTGATGACATCTCTGCTTGCCTGCTGCACGCAGGCAAGCGCCCCCTTCGCTTGCGAAGGGGGCGGTCGTGCATGGGGCCCCGAGCGGGGATGCCTCCATTCCGAAGGGCTGTCTCTTGATCGCAATTGGGCAAGCGAGCTCGACAGCCCATAAACCTCGTCATTCCGGGGCCATCGCCGGCTTTTGCGGCGATGGAACCCGGAATCCAGTGTCTTTTTTCCGGAAAACGAAGACGCTGGATTCCGGGTTCTGCCCGCGGTGAAGCTGCGGGCAGCCCCGGAATGACGAGTGTCGGGTGGTCTCGTGCTGTTTCGTGAGATGTAAACAAGAGACAGTCCGAAGGAAGGGGATTGAGGAGGCTGGTTTTTCCTGCTGCGCACGCCCATTCCACCTGTGTTCATTTCTTTTGGAAACGAAACGATATAACATACGGCGCCGCTCACCACGGACACGCCCGCGTTTCAGGATGCGTTCCTTCCCAAGGCCTTGGAAAGGCGGTTCGATTGCGCAGGACGCGCCCTTCGACAAGCTCAGGACAGGCCATTCGACAGCCGCAGGACGGACTTCGATGGTTGGCACCACCGGCCGCGTGCCGGACCGGCAGTTGGAAACGCAGATCGCATGATCGCCAAATCGACGCCCAGGCGTTTTTCGTTGCACGCGGCACGCCTCGTGGCGTTCGCGGGCGCGCTGGCGCTGGCGGGATGCGCGGCCGGCCCGAATTTCAAGCCACCGGCGCCTCCGAAGGTGGGCGGCTACCTCGATCATCCGCTGGCTGCGACGGTGGCGACCGCGAATGTCGCCGGTGGCGGGTCGCAGCATTTCGAAGCGGGGGCCGGCATTCCGGGCGACTGGTGGAGGCTGTTCCATTCGCAGGCGCTGGACGCGTTGATCGCCCGCGCGCTCGCCGACAACCATGACTTGAAGGCGGCCCAGGCGGCGTTGCGGGCCGCGCACGAAGACGTGCTGGCCCAGCGCGGAACGTTCTTCCCGAGCGTGTCGGCGAGTTTCGATGCGAGCCGCGCGAAGGCGTCGAATATCCTGGCGCCGGTGCCGAATTTCCCGGTCGTACCGCAGGAGTTCCTGTACACCCTGTTTACGCCGCAACTCACGATTTCCTATGCGCCCGATCTGTTCGGCCTGAACCGGCGCAATCGCGAATCGCTGCAGGCACAGGAGCAGGCCGCGCGCTTCCAGATGATCGCGGCGTGGACCACGCTCACCTCCAACGTGGTGGTGACCGCGGTGCAGGAAGCCTCGTTGCGCGAGCAGGTGCAGGCAACACGGCAATTGGTCGATCTTGAAAAGAAGAGCCTGGGAATTTTCAACCTGCGCTTCAAGCATGGCGACGCCAGCAGGCTCGATGTGGCCGCGCAGCAAGCGGCGCTCGCGCAAGTCGAGGCCGGCCTTCCGACATTGGTGAAACAACTGGCGGCAACGAGGCACGCGCTGGCGGTCCTGGTTGGCACGTTTCCCGCCCAGTCGCCCGCGGCAGGCTTCACGCTCGCGGACCTGCACCTTCCGGCAAACCTCCCCGTCAGCCTGCCGTCGCAACTGGTGGCGCAGCGTCCCGACGTTCGGCAGGCGCGCGCCAACCTGCACGCGGCCAGCGCCGCGATCGGGATCGCCGCCGCAGAACGCCTGCCGCAGCTCCAGCTCACCGCGAACGCCGGCAGCACCGCGCTCGAAATTTCGAAGGTGTTCACCTCGGGTACCGGGTTTTGGGGCCTCGCGGCATCGCTGACCGCGCCGATCTTCGAAGGCGGCCAGTTGCTGCACCAGGAACGCGCCGCGAAAGCCGCCTATGTCGAGGCCGCGCAACAGTATCGCCAGACCGTGCTGACCGCGTTCCAGAACGTCGCCGACACGCTGGTTGCACTGGAGCAGGACGCGAAGGCATTGCAAGCGACCGCGACGGCCGAGCGCGCGGCAAAGACCACGCTGGATCTTTCGCAACTGGAGTTGCGGCATGGCGCGATCGGCACGTTCGAACTGCTCGCCGCCGAGCAGTCGTACCAGCAGGCACGGATCGCGCTGGTGCAGGCCGAGGCCAATCGTTTCGCCGACACCGCGGCGTTGTACCAGGCGCTCGGCGGCGGCTGGTGGCATGACACGAAAATGAGCGAGCGATGAGCAAGATCAAGCTGCCTTTGCACCGGTCGAGCGTGAATTCACACGCGCGGCACGGTAACAAAAGCCTCGTCATTCCGGGCCCATCGCCAGCTTCACCGGCGATGGAACCCGACTGCGGAGGCAGAGCCTGTCCCGGACTCGATCCGGGAATGCCGAAGCGAACATCGGCACAGCCGATGGCCCGCAGGGCGAGCGCCAAGGATGGCGCGAGTCTATCCATCTTCGTTGTCCGAAAAAAGCAAAATTGGATTCGTGGTTCTGCGCGCAAACAGCGCGCGCAGCCCCGGGATGACGACAAGAATGGGAGACGCGGATTTGGGTGTCGTTTGGTGGTCGTGGCGGCCGCGCTCGCGGCTACGGCAGTGCTCGCCGGCTGCTCGTCGAACCACAACGCGCAGCAAAACGCCTCGACCACGCCGCACAACGTCACGCTGACGACAGAGCAGCAAAAGAGCATCCACTTCGTCACCGTCGAGCCGGTCAAATACCGCACCACGATCACCACACCCGGCGTGGTCGATTTCGACCATGACCGCGCGACCGACATGCTGGCGCCGTTCTCGGGCGCGGTGACGAAGGTGCTGGTGATGCTGGGTGCGCACGTAAAGAAGGGTCAACCGTTGGCCGAAGTCGACTCGGCGGATTTCGCGGCCGCGGTCGGGGCGTATCGGAAGGCCGTGCTGACCGCGAGCGCCGCGGCTTCGGTGGCATCCAATGATCGGGACCTGTACGCGCACCAGGCGATTTCCGAGCGCGAAAACGCCGACGCGCAGGCCGCCGCGGCCGGTGCGGATGCCGACCGCGCCGCCGCACTGCAAACCCTCGTTGCACTGCACATGGACCCGCAAGCGCTCGCCGACATCCGCGCGGGACGCACGCCAGCACACGGCGCCGGCGTGATTCGGGCGCCGATCGCGGGCACGGTGGTCGCAAAATCGATCGCGCCGGGCCAGACCCTCGCGGCCGGCACCTCACCGGTCTTCACGATCGCGGAGACCTCGAAGATGTGGGTGATGGCACAGGTGTTCGGCGACGACGTCGCCCGCGTGCGTACCGGCGACGCCGTCACGATCGATACCGGCGATGGAGGCAAGCCGATGGCCGGCACGGTCACCAACGTCGGCGCGGTGGTCAACCCCGACACCCGTTCCGTGAATGCGCGGGTCAGCGTCGACAACCCGACGGATACATTGAAGAAGCAGATGTACGTGACCGTGCACATTCGCTCGCAACGTGAGTTCCGCGGTTTGCTGATCCCGGTCGACGCGGTGCTGCGCGACGACGAGAACCTGCCGTTCGTGTACTTGGTGACGAAGGATGGAAGTTACGCGCGGCGGCCGGTGACGCTCGGCACCCGCGTGGGCGATCGTTACGTGATTCCCGATGGCCTGCACGCCGGCGACAAGGTGGTGATGGACGGCAGCATCTTCCTGCGCTTCATCCAGACCCAGTGAGCGCCGAACTTCCGCCCGAAGGCCCGGGGCCCCATAAGGCCTCGATCATCAACCGCATCGTCGCGTTTGCGCTCGACCAGCGCCTGCTGATCGTGCTGTTGTCGGCCGGCATGGCGGCGGCCGGCGTGTGGGCCTACGAAGTCCTGCCGATGGACGCGTACCCGAACCTGTCGCCGCCGATGGTGGAAATCATCACGCAGTGGCCCGGACATTCGGCGGAAGAAGTCGAACGGCTGATCACGGTGCCGGTCGAGCTCGGCATGAACGCGATCCCCGGTCTCGTCACCAAGCGGTCGATTTCACTGTATGGCCTTTCTGACGTCACCCTGACGTTCTCCGACAGCACCGACCACTACTTCGCGCGCCAGCGCGTCTACAACCGCCTGCCGGGCATCACCCTGCCGCCGGGCGTGTCGCCGTCGATCTCGCCGATGTCGCCGCCGTCGGGTCTCGTGTACCGCTACGTGCTGCTGAGTTCCGACCGCTCGCCGATGGAGCTGAAGACGCTCGAGGACTGGGTGATCGCGCCGCAGTACCGCTCGGTGCCGGGCGTCGCCGACGACTCGGCGTTCGGCGGCGGCAACATGCAGTACCAGGTGCTGCTGAACCCGGTGAAGATCGCGGCACTCGGGCTGTCGGTGTCGCAGGTGGAAGCCGCGCTGGCGGCCAACAATTCCAACGCGGGCGGCGGTTTCTACCAGCAGGGCGGACAGTTCTTCTACGTGCGCGGTCTGGGGCGCATCAAGACCCTGCAGGACATCGGCAACGTCGTGCTGGCCGTGCACGACGGCACGCCGGTGCTGGTCAAGGACGTCGCGAAGGTCAAGATCGGCACCGCACCGCGCCTCGGCGAGTTCGGGTACATGAACCAGAACGACGCGGTGGAAGGCGTGATCCTGGCGCTGACCGGCACCAAGACCGAGGACGTGCTGAAGCGGGTGGAGGCCAAGACGCGGGAATTGAACGACCAGATCCTTCCGCGCGACGTGAAGGTCCACCCGTTCTACGACCTCACCACGCTGATCCAGGAAACCAAGGGCGTGGTGATGCACAACCTCACGATCGGGCTGGTGCTGGTGATCGTGGTGCTGGTGTTCTTCCTGTACGACATCCGCGCGGGACTGATCGTCGCGGTGACGGTGCCGTTGGCGCTGTTATTCGCATTCCTGTGCCTGGATTTGAAAAACGCCTCGGCCAACCTGCTTTCGATCGGCGCCGTGGATTTTGGCATCCTCGTGGATGGCGCGATCTTCATGGTCGAGAACATCTTCCGCGAGCTCGCCGGCCGCCGCGGCACCGAATATTCGATCAAGGAAGTGATCCTCACCGCAGCCGCCGAGATCGACCGGCCACTGGTGTACGCGGTCGCGGTGATCGTCGCGAGCTTCCTGCCGATCTATTTCCTCTCGGGTCCGTCGGGCACCTTGTTCAGGCCGATGGCGGACACCATGATCTTCGCGCTGGTCGGCTCGCTGGTCGTGACGCTCACCCTGCTGCCGGTGCTGTGCGCGGTATTCATGCGCCATGGCGTGCGCGAACGCCGCAACCGGCCCTACGACTGGTTCAAGGGCTGGTATGTGCGCACGCTCACCCGCGCCCAGCGCGTGCCGTGGCGGGTGACGGGCGTCGCGGTGCTCCTGCTGGTCGCGACGCTGCTGATGACGCGCGGGATCGGCGCCGAGTTCATGCCCAATCTCGACGAGGGCGCGCTGTGGGTGCGCGCGACCATGCCGTACACGATTTCCTTCGCGAAGGCCTCCGAGATCTCGCCCGAGATCCGCAAGGTGTTGCGCTCGTTCCCGATGGTGACGACGGTGACCTCGGAACTGGGACGCCCCGACGATGGCACCGATTCCACCGGCTTCTTCAATGACGAGTTCTTCACGGGCCTGAAGCCGTATTCCGATTGGCACGACCCGAAGATCCGCAGCAAGCAGAATCTGATCGACGCGATCAATACCAAACTGACGCAGAA
>JBOHYT010000297.1:0-2493 GCA_050738055.1 Rhodanobacteraceae bacterium | reverse complement strand
CGGGGAGGCTGCGCGCCGGCGGCGCTGGCACGCGCCGCAGAACGTGATACCCTCTACTCTGCTCCACGCGACCGGAGCAGGGGGATCCCTGGCTGCTCGGAGTGTTCCCGCTTGATTGCCGTCGTTTCGGATGTTCATGCCAATTTGGAAGCGCTGCGCGCGGTGATGGAAGACATCGACCGGCGGGACATCAAGTCGATTTTTTTCCTCGGGGACATCGTCGGCTACGGGCCGAACCCGCTGGAGGTGCTCGACTACCTGAACAAATTTAAATTCTGCCTGCTGGGCAACCATGACGAAGCGGCGCTGAAGGGGCCGCCGCGGAATTTCAATCCGCGGGCGCAGCAATCGACGATTTGGACGCGCAAGCAGATCGACCCGGAAAATTTGCAGCACAAGAACACGACGAACAAGGCGGAATACGAACGGCGGCGGAAAAACTGGCAGTTTCTGGAGGGGTTGCAGCCGCTGCGGGGGCTGGGGTCGCTTTTGTTCGTGCATGACTATCCAGCCGCGCCGGGATCTTGGAAGTACGTGCGCAAGCCAGAAGATGCAACGGCGGGGCTGGCCAAACATCCGGAGCGGCGGGCGATTTTCATCGGGCATTCGCATGTGGCGGGGATCTTCACCGAAGGCGGGCGCTACGGGGTGCCGAAGCTGGAGCACCACTATTCATTCACGGAGCGGATGGTGATCAACGTGGGGTCGGTGGGGCAGCCGCGGGATCGCGATCCGCGGGCGAGCTACGTGGTGCTGGACGAGGGGTTCAGCTTCGTGCGGGTGGCGTATGATGTGGAAAAAACGGTGGAAAAAATCAAGGCGATTGAGGACTTGGATGACCAACTGGGCGAGCGGCTGCGGGAAGGGAAGTAGGCGCGGGGAAAAGAAGAAGAGGGTTCTCGCGCAAAGACGCCCAGAAGAGGGGGCCTCGGACAGGCGATGCGGGGTGGAATTACAAGGCGCGTTAGCACTACGGCGCTATTTCGTGTCCCGGGCGGTCCGTGATGGGTTCGACCCCATCCGGGGTCGAAGAGGTCTTTTGCAACCGCTTCCCGTGGGTTCCCTGCGGCCCCCTGGACAGGGGCCCTTCGGTCACCCACGGCTAATTGAACGCAGGACCCCATTCGGGGTCGAAGAACAGGGGCAAGTCAGCGAGCCAAAGACAAAGCAGCGCTGTAGGATTAGGTGGGTCAGTACAATAGAATCGCTTGCGAAGTTGGACGGCAAAATGAACGGGGGGGGAAGGGCATGAATCTGTTCGATGAAGTAGAACGCGCGCGGCAGGGTGTCGGCAAGTCCGCCGGCGGCAAACCGGCCGGGCGGGGCGGCAAACCGGAGACGGCGGAAAGCGCCGGGGCAACGGGGGTGACAGGGGCGGCGAAGTCGCTGTTCATTGCCGACTTCAAGGCCGGGACGGTGATCGACGAGACCTTTTACTGCACCGACGCGGCGGTGCGGCTGGGGGCGCGGTCGAAGTATCTGCATGCGCAACTGGTCGATCGGAGCGGGTCGATCGTGTGCCGGATGTGGGACGTGGACGACGCGGTGCTGGCGCACATTTCGCAGGGGAGCTACGTGCGGGTGCAGGCGGCGGTGGAGACTTACCAGGACAAGCCGCAACTGGTGATCCGGAAGGTGCGGAAGCTGGATCCGTCGGAGGTGCTGGCGGGGGAATATTTGCCCTGTTCGAAGTTCGACGCGGACAAGATGGCGGATGAATTCTGGGCGCTGATTAAACAACTGCCGGCGGGGGAATACAAAACCGCGATCGAGGCGGTGTTTTCAAACGAAGTAATCTGGCCGCGGTTCCGGCTGGCGCCGGCAGCGTCGATGAATCACCACGCCTGGATTCATGGGCTGCTCGAACACACCTTGAACATCATGCGTTCGGTGGCGCTGTACGAGCAGGTGCACCCGGAGTTGAAACTCGACATGGTCATGGCCGGGGTGGCCTTCCATGACATCGGCAAGGCGTGGGAACTGGAGGCGCAGCCGGGGCTGTCGTACACCGACGAGGGGATGCTGCTCGGGCACATTAACATCGGGTTCATGGTGGTGGATACAGTGTTGCGGGAGGTGCCGGCGGTGAGCGCCAAGGCGCGCATGATGATCGGGCACATGATTTTGTCGCACCACGGGACGCGGGAGTTTGGATCGCCGGTGACGCCGATGTTTCCGGAGGCGATTGCGGTGCATCATTTGGAGTGTTTGGACGCGAAGCTGCAAGGGGTGCGGACGGCGATGGACAATGCCGATCCGAATTTGCATTGGACGCCGAAGGTGATGATGGCGGATGGGAACCGGGTGTTTAAGGATTATTGAGGGGTGCCACCACGTTACCCAGCACTAAAAGTGCTGGGCTATGATTCTGACGTCCCGCTGGCGCGGGACTCAAAACCGAATCGGACCCTGTTTCGAAAAAGGCGGCGGGCGACACCCGCGGAAAAAGAGAAAATCCAAGACGCCGCGCTGGCGCGCGGCGCTCCCAGGGGG
>JBOHYT010000296.1:0-5068 GCA_050738055.1 Rhodanobacteraceae bacterium | reverse complement strand
CCACAACCACGACCACAACCGCAGCCGCAGGCACAAAACCAGACGCAGGTTGCGCCGGCGCCGCCACCGTCCCGACCCGCGTCCACAGCCGGAGGTCAAATACCGGTGCAGCGTGGCGACACCTTGTATCGGCTCGCCAAGGACGCAAGCCAGGGCACCGGTACCAGCATCAACCAGATGATGCTGGCGCTGAAGTCCGCAAACCCTGAAGCCTTCTTCAAGAACAACATCAACGATCTCAAGGCCGGTGCGATCCTGCGCATTCCGACCCGCGACGAGATCGACCGGACCGGCGTTGCCGAAGCCAATGCCGAAGTGCATCGCCAGTACGAAGCGTGGCGCGCTGCCAAGCTGCGTCGCGTGACGGTGGTCGCGGGCTCGGCGGCGCACGCTGCCGCGCGCACGGCGCCGCAGCCCGCGTCCGCCGCGCCGGCGTCGGATCATCTGGAACTGGTACCGCCGACGGGCGCCGGAAAGGGCACGGGCAGCCGCCCCGGCGTTGCCAATGGCACCGGCACCGAAACCGTGGCGGGGCTGCAACAGCAGTTGCAGAACGAACAAGGCACGCTGGCGAGCCTCAACCAGTCCAACACCGACCTGGAATCGCGGGTACGCAGTCTTCAGGACATTGCCGGCAAGTCCGACAAGTTGTTGAGCCTCAAGGATGCGACGATCGCGGAGTTGCAGCGCAAGCTGGCCGCGGTGCAGTCCGGCAAGCCGGTGGCGGCCGTTCCGGTTTCCGCCGCGGCGGGCGACGCGGCCAAGGTCGATCGGCCGGCTTCGGGCGCGCAGGCTGTCAAGCCGGCTGCCAAGGCCGCTGCCGCGAAACCCCGCGGTCCGGGGATTTCGTGGTTCCAGCGTCCGCTGACCTGGATCGTGGCGGGGCTGATCGTGCTGGCGCTGATCCTGATCGGCCTGCTCGGCCGCCGACGGCGCGGCCGGGCGGCTCCCGCGCAAGCGCCGGGACCATTGCCCGATCCCGTGGACGTTACGCCGCGGGCCGGCACCGCTGCCTACGCGGCGTCCTTGCAGGCGCGGCTCGCCGAAGATCCCGGCGACCTTGGAGCGCATCTTGCCCTGTGCCGGCTGTATCACGCCCAGAGCGACGTCGAGCGGTTCGTCGCCGCCGCCGAAGCCATGCACGCGCACGTTCCCGATTCCGGCTGCATGGAGTGGCACGAAGTGGCGGTGATGGGCGAGGAACTCGCGCCCGGCGATCCGCTGTTTGCGGCACTTGCGGACACCCAAGCGGTGCAGTCGCAAGAGGATCCCTCCGGCGTGGCTACATTGCACGAGCCGGTTGACGCGGAAGCGGCGGAAGACCAGCCACCCGAAGCCGCCGCGGCTACCGCACCCGATCCCGATCTTGAACCAGTCGAAGAGGCACTGCATGCACCGCCCGTGCTCGTCGATGTAGCAGCGGAGCCGCAACCGGCGCCAGTCCTCGACCCCGAGGCGGACCCGAATTTTTATGACGATCCGGTCGATACCAAGCTCGATCTCGCGCGCGCCTATCTGGACATGGGTGATCCCGATGGCGCGCGCGCGATGCTCGACGAGGTGCTCGAAGAGGGCTCCCAGATGCAGAAAAGCGAAGCCAAGCGACTGCTGGTCGAAGCTTCGGTTTGACGCTGCGCCAGGCGACCGTGGCAAATCCCCTGCACGCCCGCCGCGGAGCACCGGCGACCCGGCACCATTGCGCCGCCCACGCGTCGAACGCGTAGATGCGCATCGCGCTCGGCATCGAATACGACGGCACCGGCTTTTTCGGCTGGCAGCGTCTGGCACATGGCCCGAGCCTGCAAGCCGAAGTCGAGGCCGCGTTGTCGTTCGTCGCCGATCACCCGGTCGAGGTGACCTGCGCCGGCCGCACCGATGCCGGCGTGCACGCGCAGTGTCAAGTGGCGCACTTCGATACGCGCGCCGAGCGGAGCGAGCGCGGATGGGTTCTCGGTGCGACCTCGCGGCTGCCGGCCGCGGTGGCGGTGCTGTGGGCGCGTACGGTCCCCGAGGATTTCCACGCGCGTTTTTCCGCGCGCTCGCGGAGTTACCGGTACGTGTTGCTCAACCGCGCGATCCGGCCGGCGCTGGAAGCCCGCTTCGTCGCGTGGGAACGGGTGCCGCTCGACACGCAGGCGATGCACGCGGCCGCGCAGTGCCTGATCGGCGAGCAGGATTTCTCGTCGTTTCGCGCGGCGTCCTGCCAGGCCGCGCACGCGCGCCGCAATGTCACGAAAGTGGGTGTGCGACGCGACGGCGAGCACGTGATCATCGAGATCACGGCGAACGCTTTCCTCCACCACATGGTGCGCAACATCGTCGGATCGCTGCTCGAGGTCGGACGCGGGGAACGGCCGATGGGTTGGATTGCCGAACTGCTGGCCGCGCGCGATCGGGAGTGGGCCGGTGTTACCGCGCCACCGCAGGGCCTCACCTTCATCGGGCCGCGTTATCCGGCAGAATATGGACTTCCACGGGAAATTACCTTGCGAGAACAAAAGCAGTGATCCGCGAATGAACGCAAATAAACGCAAATGGTCCACAACGTCGGTTTTCATTCGCGTCCCTTCGCGTTGGTTTGCGGATTGGAATGGTTCTTCGGATTTTTGAAAAGTTGCGATGTACCGAACCAGAGTCAAAATTTGTGGGATTACGCGCGTCGAGGACGCGTTGCTCGCCTGCGAGCTGGGCGCCGATGCGATAGGCTTGGTGATGACGCCCACGAGTCCCCGTTGCGTGTCGATTGAACGTGCGCGTGCGATCCGCGATGCGCTGCCGGCATTCGTGGATGCAGTGGTGGTCCTGGTCGATGCCGAAGCACGAGAGGTCGAACGTGTCGTGTCCGTCGTGCATCCGGACGCGTTGCAATTCCACGGTCACGAAACGCCGGCGTGTTGTATCCGTGCAGGCCTGCCGTACATCAAGGCATTTTCGATGAACGAACCGGTTGCCGGGCCGCTGGAAGACGAGGTGGAGCGTTACGCCACGGCTTGCGCCATACTGCTCGACGGGCGTCGTACGGCGAGCCCGGGTGGCGAGGGCATGTTCGATTGGCAAGCCATTCCCCGATCATTGCCGCGGCCGCTGATTCTGGCTGGCGGAATCGACGAAACCAACGTGGCGGCGGCGATCGAGCAGGTTGCTCCTTATGCCGTGGATATCTCGAGCGGCGTGGAGTCCTCGCCGGGTATCAAGGATGCCGGCAAGCTCCGTGCTTTCTTCGACTCCGTTGCTTCGGCCCAGGAGAATGTAGCGACTGAAAAACAACCGTCCGCGAATGAACGCCAATGAACGCAAATAAGAACGACAGCATTTGCCTATTCGCGTTGATTTGCGTTCATTTGCGGACCATTGCTTCTGGTATTTGTTGGACGAGGTGCTCGATCGCGCATGAACGAGATTGATTATCATGCCTATCCCGATGAGCACGGCCGCTTCGGTGCCTACGGCGGTACGTTCGTCGCCGAGACCCTGATCGCGCCGCTCGAGGAGTTGACCGCCGCGTACACGCGTATGCGCGACGATCCGGCGTTCCAGCAGGAATTCGCGAATGACCTGAAGTACTATGTCGGCCGGCCCTCGCCGGTCTACCACGCGAAACGGCTGTCGGAGCGGATCGGGGGCGCGCAGATCCTGCTGAAGCGCGAGGATCTCAACCACACCGGCGCGCACAAGATCAACAACACCATCGGCCAGGTGCTCATCGCGCGAGCGATGGGCAAGACGCGGATCATCGCCGAGACCGGCGCCGGCCAGCACGGCGTTGCGACTGCCACGGTCTGCGCGCGCGCAGGGCTGCAGTGCGTCGTGTACATGGGCGTGGTCGACATCGAGCGCCAGAAGATCAACGTCTACCGGATGAAATTGCTGGGCGCCGAGGTCGTGCCGGTGACCAGCGGTTCGCAAACGCTGAAGGACGCACTGAACG
Organism: Rhodanobacteraceae bacterium; assembly: GCA_050738055.1. Lineage (GTDB taxonomy): Bacteria > Pseudomonadota > Gammaproteobacteria > Xanthomonadales > Rhodanobacteraceae > 66-474. Next base: position 1,140 of record JBOHYT010000296.1, on the reverse strand, counting down.
AAGCGCTGCGCGACTGGGTGAGCAATGTCGCCGACACGTTCTACATCATCGGCACGGTCGCAGGTCCCCATCCGTATCCGATGATGGTGCGCGATTTCAACGCGGTGGTCGGGCGCGAAGCGCGCGCGCAGATGCTGGAGCAGTTCGGTCGCCTGCCGGACGTGCTGACCGCCTGCGTCGGCGGCGGCTCCAATGCGATCGGCCTGTTCCATGCGTTCCTGAACGATCGCGATGTGCGCATCGTCGGCGCCGAGGCGGCAGGCCTCGGACTCGCGACCGGCCATCATGCGGCGTCGCTTGCAGCCGGGCGCCCGGGCGTACTGCACGGCAACCGCACCTACGTGCTGTGCGACGACGACGGGCAGATCACCGAAACGCACTCGGTATCGGCCGGCCTCGATTACCCCGGCGTCGGCCCGGAACATGCGTTCCTGAAGGACACCGGCCGCGCCGAATACGTCGGCATCACCGATGACGAGGCTCTCGCTGCGTTTCACCTGCTGTGCGAAACCGAAGGGATCCTCGCGGCGCTCGAATCCAGCCACGCGGTCGCCGAAGCGATCAGGCTGGCGCGGGAATTGCCCAGCGACAAGCTGATCCTGTGCAACCTGTCCGGGCGCGGCGACAAGGATGTGCACACGATCGCGCAGCGGGAGGGGTTGGAGCTGTGAACGGGGACTGCAAAAGCGGGAACAGGGAACGGGGAACGGGGACCGACAGGCGGGTCCCGGGTCCCGGGTCCCGGGTCCCGCAATCCGGCGAACGTATTGCCGGATTGTTCGCTCGATTGCGTTCCCAAGGACGCACAGCACTGATCCCGTTCATCACGGCCGGCGATCCGCTGCCGGACGCAACCGTTCCGGTCATGCACGCGCTGGTCGAAGCCGGTGCGGACCTGATCGAACTCGGCATGCCGTTTTCCGATCCGATGGCGGATGGTCCGGTGATCCAGCACGCGGACGAACGCGCGTTGCGAAGGCGTGTGGGCATTGCGGACATCCTCGGCTGGGTGCGCGAATTCCGCACGACCGATCGCAATACACCGCTGGTGTTGATGGGGTATCTCAACCCGCTGGAGATCCACGGCATCGAACGCTTCGCGCGCCAGGCCGCGGACGCCGGCGTGGACGGCGTGCTCAT
>JBOHYT010000295.1:0-10096 GCA_050738055.1 Rhodanobacteraceae bacterium | reverse complement strand
CGGTACACCTGCGCGTGCGCGCTGGCGCACCACACGGTGCAGGCGGCGGCAACCACAGCGGCGAGCACGCCTCTCATGCGGCGATCTTACGCGCACGGCGAGCTTGCGCGCGCATGGCCGTTGCGGCGGCACCGCTGCTTTGCTCCCTCCCCTTCAAGGGGATGGCTGGGGTGGGGATGGGGTTGCGGCGTGGTCGGGCAATCACACCCACCCCCATCCCGGCCTTCCCCCTGAGGGGGAAGGAGTTTGGCGCATCACGAACGCAGGCCGACACCGCGGTTCAGCAACCAAATCGCCACCGCACCCAGCGCGATCACGAACGCCAGCATCACCACGTAGGCAATCCACACCGGCACGTCGCTGATGCCGAGGATGCCGTAGCGGAACGCGTTGACCATGTACAGGATCGGGTTGCCCCGCGAGACTTCGCGCCACGGCGAACCGAGCATGTTGACCGAATAGAACACTCCGCCGAGGTAGGTCAGCGGCGCCAGCACGAAGGTCGGCACGATTGCGATGTCGTCGAAGCGCTTGGCGAAAATCGCATTGATGAAACCGGCCAGCGAAAAAATCGTCGCACCCAGGATCACCGTGGTGACCGCGACCAGCGGGTGCGCGAGGTGCAACGACGTGAAGGTGAGCGCGATCGCCAGCACGATGATCCCGACCAGCAATCCTCGCAACACCGCGCCCGCAACGTAGCCCGTCAATACCACCCAGCTCGGCATTGGGGAGGCCAGCATTTCCTCGACGTAGCGGCCGAACTTGGAGCCGAAGAAGCTCGAGGTGATGTTGGTGTAGCAGTTGTTGATGATGCTCATCATCACCAGGCCCGGCACGATGTACTGCATGTAGCTGAAACCGTCGATCGGACCGACCCGGCTGCCGATCACCTTGCCGAAGATCACGTAGTAGAGCGTCATCGTGATCGCCGGCGGCACCAGCGTCTGGGTCCAGATGCGCAGCACGCGGTGCACTTCGCGCCGCGCGATCGTGTAGAGCGCGACGAGATTGGCGCGCGCGATCGATGGATGCCATTCGCGCGGTTCGACCGCGGTGCCGGCGCGACGAAGGCCGCTCATGCCACCGACCTGCCGTCACCACCATTGCCGCGCTCCACCAGCCGCACGAACAGTTCCTCCAGCCGGTTGGTCTTGGTGCGCATCGAGGTCACCGTGATGCCGTGTTCGGTCAATGCAGCGAACAGCGAATTGAGATTTCGCCCGCTCGGGATCTCCGCTTCCAGCGTCACGTCGTCCACGCGCGTCAGCCGCACGCCCTCGACCTGCGGCAGCGCACCGTCCATGCCGGTGACATCCAGCACGAAGGTTTCCACATCGAGCTTGCGGAGCAACCGGCGCATCGAGGTGTCCTCGATGATCTCGCCGTGGTCGATGATCGCGATGTTGCGGCACAACTGCTCGGCTTCTTCCAGGTAATGCGTGGTCAGGATCACCGTGGTACCGGCGCGGTTGATGCCGGTGATGAAGTGCCACATCGAGCGGCGGATCTCGATGTCGACCCCGGCGGTCGGTTCGTCGAGGATCAGCAGCCGCGGCTCGTTCATCATCGCGCGCGCGATCATCAGTCTGCGCTTCATGCCGCCCGAAAGATTGCGCGTGGCCTGGGACGCTTTGTCCCAAAGCCGCAGCTCGCCGAGGTATTTCTCCGCGCGGTACTTGGCGATCGAGCGCGGGATACCGTAGAACCCCGCGACGTTGACGCAGATCTCGAACGGCGTCTCGAACTGGTTGAAGTTGATTTCCTGCGGAACCAACCCAATCTGACGCATGACCCCGCCGCGGTCGACGTTGACCGAGATGCCGAACACCCGCGCATCGCCCCCGGTCGGGTTCACCAGCGAGGAAAGGATGCCGATGAGGGTGGATTTGCCGGCACCGTTCGGCCCCAGCAGCGCGAAGAAATCGCCCTGCCGCACCGTCAGCGAGATGCCGCGCAAAGCCTCGACGCCGTTGCCGTAGGTCTTGCGCAACCCCACGACCTCCAGCGCCGGGAGGGCGTCGGAGGGCTTGGTGGCTGGCAGGGACGGGGTGGCGTTCGGGAAAACGGAATCGGCGACCATCCCCTAGTATAGAAGTTTCGCCCGCGCTACCCGCTGTCCAACGGCAGCGCCGCTCGGACCCGCAACCCTCGACCTTGGCAAACGTTTGCCGCTGCACCCACGCACGATGATCGAACATTTCCAGCTCAAGCTCGCCGACAGCCGCATGCTCGCGCCCACCGTCCGCCACCTTGCGTTCGAGCGCGCCGACGGCGCGCCGTTCGCGTTCACGCCCGGCCAGTTCATCCAGATCCACTTCCACTACGAGGACGGCAAACCCACCAAGCGCAGCTATTCCGTGGGCACCCCGGCCGACGATGGCGGCCAGGTGCGGCAACTGGAACTGGCCGTGTCGTATGTCGATGGCGGCGCCGCGACCAAACTGTTCGACGGCCTCGGGCCCGGCGGCGAGATCGAGGCGAGCGGCCCCTACGGCCGGTTCTGCCTGATGGACGACGATGCCAATCGGCGCTACCTGCTGGTCGCGACCGGCACCGGCATCACGCCGTTCCGCGCGATGCTGCCGCTGATCGAGAAACTCATCACCGAACACGGCCGCCGCTTCGCCCTGCTGTACGGCGCGCGCAACGAAACCGAACTCCTGTACGGCGAGGAATTCGAAGCCTTCGCCGGCAAGCATCCGCAATTCACGTTCCACCCATGCCTGTCGCGCGCCGCACGCGCCGCGCCACGGCCCAACGACCGCCGCGGTCACGTCCAGGCCATGCTGCCCGAACTCGGCGTGGACCCCGAACACGACATCGCCTACCTGTGCGGCAACCCCGACATGATCGACGCCACCTTCACCCAGTTGAAGGAACTCGGCATGCCGATCAAGCACATCCGGCGCGAAAAATATGTATCGTCCCGATAGACCGATCGCGCAGCGGTTCAAGGTCGGCGCCAGGTTTCGACATGCAGTGACATCACGTCACGCCGACATGGATCTTCGCATGGTGGATTTCGTGCCACGGAGACTCATTCCATGGACTGCGTGGTCAGACTGGGCTGCGATACACCGAACGGTCCGCCAGCTCCAGCGCCAGGCGGGCGTCACCACGCCCTGCGCATGGTGGCCAAACACCTGCTCGGCAATCTCGATGACCGTGGCATCGTGACACGCGTAGCTGTCCTGCCGATGGCGCAGCAACGCCAGTCACGGCTCGATCGTCAGCCGGCAACGGTCAACTCCGCGTGGTCCGTTTGAAGCGCCGCTCGCGCTGGCCTTTGCGCACCTGCGCGTCCAGCGCCTGTTTATTGGTGAAGTTAGGTGAAGAACTCTTTGCCCAATGCCAACCTAACCGTCATTAGCCCGAACCCTAATCCTAAGCCAGATAAAAACGGCCATGCTATCCAATGACCGTCACCGCCATCTGTAAAGACCTGTTGCACAGCAAAAGCAACGACACCAATAAAAAAGACGAGGCCAGATACGCAGATCAGTATCCCCATGGACCCACGCAACGAGAAGCACCGGTCAATAAACTCCACATAGGTCGAATTGAACCTCGTCAGTGAACCCCGATCGGAAGCCTCCACACGATCCTGCCGTTCGCGAAACAAAGCCTCCCGCTCCTCGTCTTCCGTGATGGGCCGGTTGATCTTGAACTTGTAGATCCAGCCGCTGTACATGGCCTTACCGCTGCGCCAAGGCTGCGAGGGCCTTGTCTTGTGCTGCCAGATTCGAGGAGTCCGGATGATGCCCGAACTTGCACTTCTCAAGCCATTTTTGCAGGTCATCCGATTTGAACAGCGAGACCAGCCAGATGGCCGCAGCAACGATTAGGCCAAGGATCAGGCCAATACCAGTTGCATCGAGAGCAACCATAAGAATTGCGGCTGCAACTTCCAATACACCAAGAACCGCCATGCTGAAGCCAAGTCCGAAATTGACTTTTGCCTCCTCGACACCATCCACGAATTCCAACACCCCCACAATTACCCTACCCGCCGCCCCAAGCAGCAGGCAGCAATGTTCATGCCGATGCACCGGGAGCGGAGGCATGATCGAATCCATCGCCATCGATGACATACCGCCATTCGATGGTGCAGTGCCGGCGTCCATAAAACCGGGAAAGCTCAACTACTTCTTCGGGACCAACGGCGTCGGAAAAACGACGATCAGTCGCGTCATCGCCAACGCTGGCGCTTTCCCGACTTGCACCGGCTGCGACAGTTGACTCTGGGTCGTGTGAACACAACAGGGAGGGATCGCCAGTGAAGTACGACGCACAACGCGCGTTGGCGCTGCTTCGTGCCGGTAGCGGACGCGCGGGAGCCGTTTTTCGCGAAGGTCAGGAGCAAGCCATCCGGCACGTGGTCGAAGGCCGCGGCCGGTTGTTGGTCGTGCAGAAAACCGGCTGGGGCAAGAGTTTTGTCTATTTCATCGCCACCAAGCTGTTGCGCGAAGCGGGCCAAGGTCCGGCGTTGCTGGTTTCGCCGCTGCTTGCACTGATGCGCAACCAGATCGCGGCCGCGGAACGCATGGGCGTGCGCGCGGCCACGATCCACTCCGGCAATCAGGACGAGTGGGACGAAGTCCAGTCACGACTGCACCGCAATGACGTGGACATCCTGCTGATTTCGCCGGAACGACTGGCCAATGAATATTTCGTTGCACGCGTGCTTGCACCTGTTACCCAGCGCATCTCGTTGCTGGTGATCGACGAGGCGCATTGCATCTCGGACTGGGGGCACGACTTTCGTCCGCATTACCGGCTGCTTGGGCGCATGGTGGCAGCGCTGCCACCCAACGTGCGTTTGCTTGCCACTACCGCGACCGCCAATGACCGGGTCATGCGGGATCTCGAGGACGTGCTGGGTCCGAATCTCACCGCTTTGCGCGGTGACCTTTCGCGCAATTCGCTGACTCTGCAGACCATCCGGATGGCGAGCCAGGCCGAACGCATGGCGTGGCTGGCCGATCGGCTGGAAACCCTTGTCGGCAACGGCATCATCTACACGTTGACCGTGCGCGACGCGAATCAGCTTGCCGAGTGGTTGAAGTCGCAAGGACACAACGTTGCGGCCTACAGCGGCCAGACGGGTGACGACCGCCGGGCATTGGAGGATGCGCTGCTGGACAACCGGGTCAAGGCACTGGTGGCCACCACTGCGCTGGGAATGGGTTTCGACAAACCCGACCTGGGTTTCGTCATCCACTATCAGATGCCCGGATCGGTGGTGGCGTATTACCAGCAGGTGGGCCGGGCCGGACGCGCGATCGAGGCGGCTTACGGCGTGCTATTGAGCGGCGAAGAGGATGCCGACATCAACGACTGGTTCATCAACAGTGCGTTTCCGACCCACGATGAAGTTGCCGCGGTGCTCGGCGCGCTGGAACGGGCACCCGCCGGGCTGTCGACCAGCCAGTTGCTGGAAACGCTCAACATCAGCCGGGGCCGCATCATCAAGACGCTGGAATTGCTGGATCTAGAGTCGCCCGCACCCATAGCCAAGCAAGGCAGCAGGTGGCAATTGACGGCCAGTGAATTGAGCGATGCATTCTGGGAGCGCGCCGAACGACTGACCGCGCTGCGACGGATGGAGCAGGAGCAGATGCACGAGTATGTGGGTCTGCGTTTCGGCGAGCACATGGCATTTCTGATCAAGGCACTGGATGGCGATGCAAGCCAAATCGCGCCACCCACGTTGCCGCCGTTACCGCAGACCATCGATCCCAAGCGGGTGCAGACTGGCATCGCGTTCCTGCGTCGCAGTGATATGCCTATCGAATCGCGCAAGCTGTGGCCCGGTGGCGGCATGCCGGAGTACGGCATCCGCGGCGCCATTCCAGAGCAGCATCGAGCGAAACCGGGAAGGGTTCTGTGCGTGTGGGGCGACGCCGGCTGGGGCAACCTCGTGCGGCAAGGCAAATATCACGATGGGCGTTTCAGCGACGAATTGGTGACGGCTTGTGCGGACATGCTGAAAAGGTGGGCACCCAGGACGGCGCCGACCTGGGTAACTTGCGTACCGTCTCTTCGCCATCCCGAGCTGGTCCCTGATTTTGCGCGACGCCTTGCCGTTGTACTCCAGTTACCATTCAATGCAGTACTCGCAAAAACGGGCGCCCGACCCGAGCAAAAGAGCATGCAGAACAGCACGCAGCAGGCCCGCAACGTGGATGGTGCATTGGCCCTCACCGGAGCTGTGCCGTCGGGACCGGTCTTGTTGGTCGATGACATCGTCGATTCGCGCTGGACCCTGACCGTCGCCGCGTGGCTGCTGCGTGCCAACGGCAGTGGTCCGGCATGGCCTTTGGCGCTGGCGCAAACGGGTCGGGACTGATCGCGATGTCCTTGGCCCCGAACACGCAGGCGATCCTGCTTCTGACCGCTCCGTTGATCGTCGGGCGCGCCCCGCGATCATCGGACCTGTTGAAGCCAAATGAATACAACCGCTTGGCACGGCAACTGCGGGACTTGAATCGGCAGCCGGGGGATTTGCTGGGCAACGACGCGACCGAGCTTTATCGTGCGTGTGCGGAAATCGCAGATGAAGGACGTCTGCGGCAACTGCTCGGGCGCGGCATGCTGCTGACCCAGGCCGTCGAGCAATGGCAGAAGCGCGCGATCTGGGTGCTGACGCGTGCAGACGCGGAATACCCGCAGCGGCTCAAATCGCGCCTGCAGAAAAAAACGCCGGCCGTGCTCTATGGTTGCGGCAACAAGGGTCTGCTTGCGAACGGGGGCTTGGCGGTTGTCGGTTCGCGGCATGTCGATGCGGCCCTCGTTGATTACACCTTGGCGATAGGCGAGCAGGCTGCGCAGGCCGGAAAGACGATCGTGTCCGGTGGCGCCAAGGGCATCGATCAGGCGGCCATGCGTGGTGCGCTCGAAAACGGCGGGTGTGCGATCGGCGTGCTTGCCGACAGCCTCGAACGTGCCGCGATGAACCGCGACAACCGGGCGTTGTTGATCGACGAACGGCTGGTGTTGGTATCGCCGTTCGATCCACGCGCGGGCTTCAACGCCGGCAATGCCATGCAGCGCAACAAGTTCATCTATGCGCTGGCCGATGCCGCGCTGATTGTCAATTCGGACATGGGCAACGGCGGCACCTGGGCGGGCGCGGTCGAGCAACTGGACAAGTTGCGCCTGGTGCCGGTGTATTACCGATCAACCGCCGCCCAACCGCCAGCGTTCGCCGCACTGCAGGGCAAAGGCGCGCAGCCGTGGCCCAATCCTGCCGATGCGCAAGCCTTCGCGCGGGTGCTCGCGGAACCGCAGCCTGGCCACGCAATCCCCGCCACAGCCCAAAGCAAATTGTTTGTCGACAATGACCGCAATGGCAGACCGTACCCATCGAAGGACGCCAACACTGGATCGAGCGAGGCAAGCACGCACGGAGTGGTCGAGTCAGTTCAGGTGCATCAGGCGCTGGAAGAGCCGCCAATCACCGCCGGAGAGGTCGCGGCGGCGAGGTCCGGCATCGGATCGGCCATGGCGACACCTGCGGAGGTGATATTCAGCGGTGCGCGCACCGCCATCCAAAAACTTTTGCACGATCCGATGCAAGGGGCGGAGGTTGCGAAAGCTCTCGATGTGTCGCCGGCACAGGCGAACATTTGGCTGAAGCGCCTGGTCGAGGAGGGTTCAGTTGAAAAGCTGCGGAACCCGGTGCGATACATCGCCAGGCCACGGGAGTTGTTTGGATCAGCACAATGATCCGCTGCGCGTGACCCGCTACCGCGGTCGCGCCGGTGCTTGTGGACAGAAACGGGGGACCCATGCTGCCATCCATCGTCGCCAGCGAGCTGCGTGAAGCCGTCCGGAGGTTTCTGGTCGCGGCGTACGAACCTTCCGACGCATTCTTCGCGGGTGTCGTGCAACGCTTCGTTGAAGGCCGGGGTTATTCGCGCGAAGGCGGTAGCCACGCTGATCAAGGAGGTGTAGATCCCTCGCCGCGACACCATCCGTGCGTCTGCCGAAGTTTGCAGGACCGGCACCGAAACATCTCAAGCACAACAGGACACTGGCATGAGCGTGCTCTGCGCCAAGGCTCGATGTTTGCACGAGCGTCCACGCTTGCAGGGTGTCACTCATGCGACGCACCTCGCACGTGCAACTCTTGTCCCAGATCCGCCCCGGAGGATTTGGCGCGCCTGGCGGGATTCGAACCCACGACTCCTGCCTTCGGAGGGCAGTACTCTATCCAGCTGAGCTACAGGCGCGTACGTCAACACGAAAGGGCCGTCCAGTATAAACGCGCACGAAACCGCGCAACTCAATCGCCAACGGCAGCGGCCGGATTCGGCGATACGGCCCCCGGACGGCGGTATCGAAGCGGGCGCTTCACCGGCGCTGTGCCCGGTCACGCCGGCGCTTGAGCCAACGCAGCATGCCGTAGGACAAGCGCACTTTCTCCTGGCCAACCGGCAAATCGGCACGCGCGAAGAGCCAGGTTGATTTGGAGTAGGCCAACTGCTGCTCCGGATAGACGCTGCGATGGCCGATGATCAGGAACGCAGCGACGCAGGCACCGGCGACGTACAGCGTGGAGCCGCCTCCAAACAACTCGATTCCCATCAGGATGGCAGCGACCGGCGCGTTGGACGCCGACGCCACCACCGCGACCAGTCCGACCGCCGCGCCTTGGGCAGCCTGCAATCCGAAAAAGTGCGCAAACGCGCCGCCAGCGACCGCGCCCATCACGAACTGTTCGGTCACGAGGCCACCGTAGAACCCCGAGCCCAGCGTGATCGCGACCAGCAATGCCTTCCACAGGAACCCGAGATAGGGCATGGGTTGCCCATCCAGTGCCCGCTCCATGATCGGCAGGCTCAGGCCGAGGTACTCGGTTGGAATGATGAGCACCAGCAAGGCCACGACGATCCCGCCCCCCAGCGGCAACAACGGCGGCCACAACGCGTAGCGTTTTTTCAACCAGGCGCTGAGCTGCCGGACGCGGTCCAGCAACTCGACGAAAATCCAGGCGATGATTCCACACAGGATGCCGACCACCACGGTCTTCAGGAACAGCAGCTCCGTGAACTGGCCCGCAAACGAGATCACATAGTGCGGATACGGCACGCCCAGGTGCCGGGATACTTCGAAGGCAGTGACGCCGGCAACGATGCCGGGGAACAGGAAATCGTAGCGCAGGCGACCGATCGCCAGCATCTCGACGCCGTAGATCGCGCCGGCAATCGGCGTGCCGAACACACTCGCGAACCCCGCGCTGACTCCGCAGGCCAGAAGCCGTTTGCGCATTTCGCGGTTGAGGCCCAGCGAGCGGCCCACCGCGGCCGCGATGCTGGCGCCGATGTGCGAGCACGGACCTTCCTTGCCCGCCGAGCCGCCACAACCCAGCGTGATCAGTGCCGCCAGCGGCTTGATCCACATGGTGCGGAACGGCATCTTGCCCTGCTGCTTGTTGACCGCGACGACCGCGTTGTCCGTGTAATGGCTGTGCCGCAAGCGGTAGCCGTAGTGCAACAGCAGGCCGTTGGCGAGCCCCCCCAGCGGCAGCAGCACCATCAGGATCCACCAGTGGACGTGGTACACGCGGCCCGCGGTCGCAAACAGGATCCGCAGGAAAATCGTGCAGCCTACGCCCACGATCGCGCCGGTCAGCACCGACAGCACCAGCCACTGCACCACGGTCGCGAACATCACCATGGGCTCGGCCAGCTTCAGCCGGAGCCGGGCAAAAGTACCCTGCGTGTACTTCGAGGACACCAGCCACTGCAGCGCGCTTGCGAACATCACCAACGGCTCGGGACGACGCAAGCGGCGCATGGGCTGGAACACGATCGACCGGAGAGCTGATCAGTATAGGCAGTGCCGCGGTGCCAGCCCAAACGTGCGTTCGGTCTGACCCGCCTTCATCGCCTTGGCGCGCGCCATCTCGACTCAACGCTCAGCCAAGCCGCACGCGCAAACCCGGTACAATGCTGCGCCTTGGCTAGCCCGCATTTCTCACAGCCGCGGTGCTGTGCACCCGAGGGTCGGCGATTTTGCTGTGAAGTCGCCGCTCCGGGTTCGACCGCAGTTCGAGCGGGCGCAAATCGGGCTGTGAATGCCGCGTATA
>JBOHYT010000294.1:0-8206 GCA_050738055.1 Rhodanobacteraceae bacterium | reverse complement strand
GCCGCACGGGTGTACATTTCCGGGCGCCGCGCGTCGGAGTCGAGCAACCAGACGGGAACCCGCGCGTGCGCCAGGCTGCGCGCAACGCCGAGGCCATTGGCGCCGGCACCAAGGACGAGGGCGGGTGTGTCAATGGTCATGCCGAGCCGCCGCGTACTGCCGATGATGTTCGATCGCGCCCGCGTAGACCGCGCGGTAGCGGGCTACACTCGCCTGCCATGTGCGTTCGCGCTCCACAAACGCCCGCCCGTTGGCGATCACCGCGCTCCAGGTTTCCGGATTTTTGAGCAGCTCGATCAGGCAGCGTGCCAGTGCCTCGGCGGAGCCGGCAGGGAAGAGGTGGCCGTTCTCGCCGTCGCTGATCAACTCGCGATGTCCGCCAACGTCCGACGCCGCGACCAGCTTGCCCATCGCCATCGCCTCCAGCGGTTTGAGCGGTGTCACGAGTTCGGTGAGCCGCCGCGCGGTGCGCGGATAGACCATCACGTCCATGACGCTGCAATAGCGGTCGACCTCGGCCTGCGGAACGCGACCGAGGAAATGCACGGCGCCTGCGACGTCAAGTTCGGCGGTCAGTGCGCGCAGGGCCGCCTCCTCGGGTCCGCCCCCCAGCAACAACAAGCGCGTCTCCGGAACCGCAGCCAGCAGCGCCGGCATGGCCCGGAGCAACAGGTCGAGCCCTTCGTACGCGTAGAAGGAGCCGGCGAAGCCCAGCGTCTTTCCGGGCGTCAGTCCGTACCGTTCACGCAACTGCGCGTCGGCAACCGCCTGGTAGCGAAAGCGCGCCACGTCCACGGCATTGGGTATGACCGTGATCTTGTCCGCGGGAATGCCGCGCTCGAGCATGTCCTGGCGAAGGCCACCGCAGATGGTCGTCACGGCATCCGCCTTGCGCAGCGCGCGCGTTTCCATGGCACGCGTCAACCGGTAGCGAGGCCCCCATTCGCGCGCGGTTCCGTGATCGACGGCGGCGTCTTCCCAGAATGCGCGAACTTCATAGACGACCGGAATGCCTGCCGCCCGTCCGACCGAAAGCGCGGGGAACGCGTCCAGGACCGGCGAGTGGGCATGCAGAACATCGGGGTGGACGCTCGCGACCACCTCGGCGAGTCTGTCGCGCAACGCCTTCATCAAATAGCGATAGCCAACCACGGGCAGGCGTGCGCCAAAACCGGCCGCGGGCGGAGTGCGAAAGAACGACCAGCCGTCGACCTGTTCTTCGCGCTCGTCGCCGCCACCCTGTTTCGGGCTCGTCAACTGGAAGGTTTGCCATCCCTGCGCGCGCTGCTGGGCGAGGATGGCCAAGGTCCGGAACGCGTAGCCCGTATGCACCGGCGCCGAGTGGTCGAGCACGTGCAGGATGCGCAGCGGCCGGTTGGACGCTTCGGCGCGCGGACGCTCGCGAAGGGTGGCGACCGCGGCATCGTTCATGAGGTTGCTCCCGGACGCGTGCCCGGCGACGTTGCAGACAGCACCTGGTCATACAAGGCGCATTGCGCCTGCACGACCGGTTGCCATCCGAACCGCTCCGCGCAGGCGCGGGTGGCCGCGCGCGCCGGTGCACGCTCGCGCAGCCGCAGCCACGCGGACGCGATCGCGCCGTTGCTGCGTTCGCTGGCGATTTCGCCGGCTTCGGGCACATCCAGCAATTCGCCGACACCATCGAAAGGCGCGGCGATCACCGGCGTGCCGCATGCCAGCGATTCCAGCACCACGTTGGGCATCCCTTCACGGCTCGAGGCAAGCACCAGGGCGTCGGCTGCGTTGTAGTAGTCGCACAGCTCCGTGTGCGGGATGCTGCCGAGAAACCGCACGCGTGTGTCGACGCCAAGGTCCCGCGCCAACCTGCGCAAGCGGGCCTCTTCCGGGCCGTGGCCCGCGACCAGCAACGTCACGTCCTGAGCCTCGACGAGCGCCGCAAGGGTGACGTGAACCCCTTTCAGTTCGACCAGATGGCCGACCGCCAACCAGACCGGTCCCGCCAGGCCGAGACGGGCACGGATGGGGGCGCGCTCACGCGGCGCGAAGCGATCGAGGTCGACGCCGTTGCGCAGTACCGTGACCTTTCCGGGATCCACACCCAGGCTTGCAAGCTTGTCCTTCAGCGCACCGGACACCGTCACGACCGCCGCTGCGCTCGCGGCCGCCTTCTGGATCTGCCGTCTAGGGTATCGATAGCGCGACAGCCACGTCACATCGGAACCACGCGCGGTGATCACCACCGGCTTGCCAACGGCCGCACCAAGCCGTGCCGCAGCCACGCCATCGGGATAGAAATAGTGCGCATCGATCACATCAAACTTCGCCCGGTCCGCGAGTTTCCGGAACACGGGTGCCAGCGCCCGGAACATCAGGCTTGGCGCGACGTTCATGCCGACTTTCGGGATCACCGCATAGCGGGGATGCAGGACCCGGATTCCGTGGCGCAGCTCCCGAAGCGGCACCCGCGCAAAGGTCGCATAGTCACCAAAGCCCCGATACCGGAACGGGAACCACGGCACCGGAGCCACCACCATCGCTTCGACCCGGCCGGATTCGACCAGCCGGCGCACCCGGTCCTCGACGAACCGGCCATGCCGCGGCTGCGCGGCATTCGGATACAAACTGGTGAACACCAGCAGCCGAAGCTTGCGTTCGATTGCCGGTTTTGCCGCAGTTTCGGCGGCCGGCCGCGTTGCGTCGGATCGTTGCCTGGCCGATGGCATCGGAGCCCCGGCAGCGGCGCTGGCCAGCAGGGTGTTCACGTCGCCGCCTCCTGCGCCCGCGCGGCGGCGGCATCCAGGTGTGCCGCGTGAGCCGATGCGCCATCCCGCTCGATCGCGCTGCGCGCGCGTTCGCTTCGCTCCACCCTTCGATCCGAAGGGGGTGTAGGAGCGGCGGCAGCCGCGAACCGGTCGGGCCTTCCGGCCCTCCTACGGGAAGGGGGTCGGCGCGCCAGCGCCGAAGGAAGGGCGGCACGAAGTGCCGCGCGCGAAGCGCGGGTGCGCCAGCGCCGGGGGGATGCGGCTCCACGCTTGCAAGGTGCGCACGTGCCGACCACCGGAAGGCAGGAACTCATGACGGTGCTCCGGTGGCAACGGCTTGGTGTTCCGCCACGGCGGACGCGGCGGCCGGTTGTTGCACGTGACGCAGGAAAGCATCCAGCATCAACAGCTTCCACAACGTCGCACTGTGATCGAAACGTCCCGCCGCGTGTTGTCGCAGCAGCCGATCGAGCATGGCCGGTTCGAAATACCCGGATTCGGCGACCGCTCCTCCGAGCAGCGCTTCCCGTGCACGGATGGCCAGCGGGCCGCGCAACCATTGCGCAAGCGGCACGCGAAAGCCCATCTTCGGCCGGTAGAGGATTTCTTGCGGCAATTCCGATTCGAGCATTTTCTTGAAGATGTATTTGCCCGTGCTCCCGTTGAGCTTCAACCGGGTTGGCAGGGAGGAAGCCCAGGCAACCAGGCGATGGTCGAGCAGCGGCACGCGGACCTCGAGGCTGTGCGCCATGCTGGCGCCATCAACCTTGGTCAGGATGTCGCCCGGAAGCCAGGTCTTGAAGTCGAGATACTGAACCAGCGACAGCGGATCGTCCGTTGGCGCGCGCGCCGCGTGATCCCGAAACACGCTGAGCGCGTTGTAGCCCTGGAGTTCACGCCTGAAGCTCGCGCTGTACAGCGCATGGCGCAGCGCTGCGGGCGTGGTGCTGACACCGTGGTAGTAGGCTTCCACGTCGTCGCGTGCCAGACCCTGCAAGGTGGTCTTGGCGCGCAGTGGTCGCGGCGCCCAATCGGCCTTTGGATAAAGGCTTCCCAACCAGCCGAACACGGGCTTGCGGAATGCGAATGGCAGGCGCGCGCGGATGCCGCTTTCCCATGCGTGCATCCGGTAGCGCCGGTAGCCTGCAAAGTTCTCGTCGCCGCCGTCCCCCGACAGCGCCACGGTCACCTGTGTGCGCGCCAGCTCGCACACGCGATACGTCGGCAGCGCCGAGCTGTCGGAAAACGGCTCGTCGTAGACTGCCGCCAGCGTATCCAGCAGGGTGTAATCGTCGGGGTTCACGCGTCGCTCGAAATGCTGCGTTTGCAACTGCTGCGCGACGAGGCGGGCATATTCGGTCTCATCGAAACCGCCATGATCGAACCCGATCGAGCAGGTGCGAACGGGCTTGCGCGATACGCGGCTCATGCTCGCCACGACGGCGCTCGAATCCACACCGCCGGACAGGAACGCCCCCAGTGGCACGTCCGCGATCATCTGGCTCTCTACCGACTGGTCCAGCAGGGCCCGGAGCTGCGTCCCGGCTTCATCCGCACGGATGCCGGCATCGAGCTTGAACGGCACGTCCCAGTATCGGCGCGGCACGGATTCCGGTTCGCCGGCGCGCCAGGTGAGCCAGTGACCGGCAGGCAGCTTGCGTATCCCCCTGTAGATGGTCTTCGGATCCGGCACGTAGCCGAACGCCATGTAGTCCTCGAGAGCCTGCGGGTCGATCTTTCGGCGCACTCCCGGGTGTGCCAGAACGCCCTTGAGCTCGGACGCGAATACCAGGTCGCCGGCACGGGTGAAACCGTAATGGAGCGGCTTGATGCCGATCGGATCGCGCGCGAAGTAGATCCTCTTTGCTCGCATGTCCCACACGGCAAACGCGAACATGCCCACCAGACGCGGCAGGCAATCCTCGCCCCAATGCTGCCAGGCGCGCAGCAACACCTCGGTGTCGCAACGACTGTGAAAGGCCACGCCGTTCGCTTCCAGTTCCGCCTTGAGCTCGAGAAAGTTGTACAGCTCGCCGTTGTAGACGAGTGCAAGGCCCGCGGCTTCATCCACCATCGGCTGCTGGCCGTGGGCCAGGTCGATGATGGACAGCCGGCGGTGGCCCAGCCCTGCTCCCTCGCAGAGATGCAAGCCGCCCTCATCGGGACCGCGGTGCAGTTGGGCGTCGCGCATCGCGAGCAACACCTTCTCATCGACGCGTGCCTGGTTTGCCAACACGATTCCCGCCAAGCCGCACACGTCAATGCTCCTCGCGTCCGGCCATGCCTGGCACCACACCCTGCTGGGTGGCGTCCGCCCGATGGCCGAGGAGCTCGTCGTACAGCGCCATGTATGCCGACGTCATGCTGCCCAAGCCAAATCGTGCACGAACACGGGCGCGGCCCGCATCACCATGTTGACGACGCAACCCTTCATCGGCGACATAGACGCCCAATGCTTCGGCCAGGGCAACCCGATCACGTGGTGGGATCAGCGTACCGGTAACGCCGCGCTCTACCACCGAGGCCACGCCGCCCACGTCCGTAGCCACCACCGGCAAACCGGCGGCCATGGCTTCGAGCAAGGTGACGGGCATGCCTTCGGCGATGGAAGACAGGACGAATACGTCACATGAGTCCAGCAGCGCCGGCACGTCACGGCGATTGCCGAGCAGGCGTACCGTGTCGGTCAGGCCGAGCTCTTGGACTTGCCTTGCCAGCGCCTCACGCTGCGATCCGTCGCCCGCGATGACGAGCCGGCAATCGACACGTCCGATTTGCTCGCGAAGGTGCTTGAATGCCAGCAGCAGCCCTGCGTGGTCCTTGACCTTGTCGAGACGCGCAACATTGCCGATCAACCGCGTGCCCGCCGGCGCAAAATCCCTCAACACCTCACACCTGCGTGATCCGGACTTGCGGCATGTGTCGGCATAGGGCGCCAAATCGATCCCGTTCGATATGTACATCACCTTGGAAGATGCGATGCCGACGGTGTCCACGAGCCAGGCGTGCAGGTCGGGAGACACCGCAACGTAGCGCGTGATGAATGGCGCCATCCACCGGCGCAAGCGTTGGTTTTTTGCGTTGTCGCCGCGCGGATCGGACACGTCGCGTCCATGTTCAGCGTGCACCAATCGACGCACGCCCGCCAATTTCACCACCGGCGCCAAATCCAGCGTGCCGATGTTGTAGGTCTGCACCAGATCCGGTTTCAACGCCCTGAGTGCGCGCCAGACCCGGAAGTAGTGCGGCCAGTCCTTGCCCGGTTTCTTGTCGAGCGACAGGCAAGCCACGACCGAATTCTCGATTTCGATGCGCAAGGGTCCGACCCCCGCCAACGCTATCACTGCGTGCCGATACCGATGCCGCGTCGCGTTGATCAGCGACACCGCGATACGTTCCATGCCGCCCGTGTCCAGGCGGTAAAGCAAGTGCACGATCAGCGGCTTGCCGGTCATGGCACGTTTCCTGCGAGGTCGCTCGTCCGCCCCGCTGGCGCGTAGGACAAGTCGACCGGCAGCTCCCGCGCAAAAGCACGCAAGCGGGAGCGAGTCCGGTCCACGTCTCCATTTGCGACGGTCGAAGACAACGCCCACACCGACGATCGCGGTACGTGGCCGCGCAGGACCTCCCACGCTTGCAGCAACTTGGTGAAGGCCGCGGAACGTGTGCAGCGGGAGTCGACGCAGTACCAGTACCAAACGAGCCTCGAACCCGTGTCGCCGGAAAGCCGAAATTCTCCGGCCGTCGTTGCGCGCCCGTGGTCCAGCTCGACGCGCAAATTGGTGTAGCTCAGTGCCCGCTCTTGTTTCTGATCATAAAGATCGTTTCCATAGGTAATCAGGCTGTGCCCACGGCGCGGCCTGCCGGTATAGACGGCGTGGAACAGCTCGACGGCGGTTCCGCCCACGCTCGGCTCGTAGGACGCTCGCACTTCGTCGGCGGCCCCATGGAAGGACGGGCGCCAGCCAGCACCGGCAGCGTGCGACCCGTTCCAACCCGCGACGGCCGGAGCCGCAAGGTGCAGTGTTTCCGATGACACGGGCGACACCAGCACCATCGCCGCCACCGGACCCGCGACCAGTATCGCCATCGCGGCGACCCAGACCATCGATCGCGCGCCGGCCGACCTCGTAGCGGTTGTCGCATGCAGCTCACGGTCAATCAGGCGATCGCGGAAGAACCAACCGACCAGCAACAACAGCACCAGCACGGTACCGAAAAACTGCCAACCGAACACCATGTGATCGGTGCCGGTGGCGTATTTCAGGCCAAACGTCTCGCCGATCAGGACGGTGAAATACACGCGCAGTCCATTCGCGATCACGGGCACCACCGCTGACAGCACCACGAACGACACGCGCTTCCACCAGTGCCGGTACATCAGCCAGGCATACAGGCACCCGAGTGCGGTGCAGGCCGCAAAGAATTTCACGCCACTGCAGGCATCCTCGACCATCCACGTTGCCGAAGGCGTAATGATTTCCCGCCCGTTGAGCAGTACCGGGGTGCCGGTCAGTTCCAGGGCGCGCACCGCAAAACGCGCGGTGATGTCCTGCAGCGGACCGACGAGGCCGCCGCCCCACGGCACCGCGAACACCACCAGATACCCCAGTGGAAACGCCAGCACCCACAGGGCGCGCCATCCCCAGCACGCGAGTATCAGTGCCGGAAACACGGCCACGAAGGCGAAGTGCTGGGCGAGATTCACGTCGAGCAGCCGGCCGGCGTACCAGATGAACACCAGCGACCCAACCGCCAGCAAACCCCAGACGCTCGGTGCGGGGGGATTCGCAACCACCCGATCGCGCAGGCTGAATGCCACCCACGCGCTCAACGGAAAGATCAGGAAAGCGTATTGGTAGGTTCCGGAGTGCGCCCAGACTTCCGTCAGCGACTCCACGGTCTGCCAATAGCCGGCCAGCAAGATGACGACAACGACGGCAAACGCGGCCAGCGCCAACGTCCAGCCGCGAGTGCGCAATGGAATGCGCGCCTCGTTGGCCACGAGCGGGCGGTTCATGGCATCGCCTCCAAGCGGGCAGCATCCACCGCATCGGCTGCAGCCGGTCTGCGCAACGCCTTGCGCAACACGCTTGCATAGGCGTCAAGATTGCGCGCCCAGTCATGGCGGGACAAAACCATGGTACGGGCTGCGGACACGCGCGCCGGCGTCGATGCTTCCAACCAACGCAAGGCTTCCGTAGCCAATGCGTCGGGCGATGGATCGATGCAGCCCTGACGGCCCTCGAAGTCCTCGATGCCCTCCCATGCTTCAGGTGTCGCCAGCACCACCTTTCCCATCGCCAGTGCTTCCAGCACCTTGTTCTGGATTCCTCGGGCGATGCGCAACGGCGCCGCCACCACGTGGGCATGTGCGACGTACGGCCGCACGTCGTCGACGCGCCCGGTCACGGTGATGCCGTCCAGCCCACCCAGCGCGCGAACGGTCGATGTCGGTTTGC
>JBOHYT010000293.1:0-14004 GCA_050738055.1 Rhodanobacteraceae bacterium | reverse complement strand
GAACAGTGGGGTGTTCTCGATCCACGATGATCAGACGGGTCGGCCTCTCGCGATCACCGCGCCCAACAGCGGCGCCATCGTCTGGGCGGCCGGGAACCTGCCGTTCGGTTATAGCTCGGTGTATACCAACACGTTCGGCGATTTCAACATCGGATACCCAGGCCAGTACTTGGATGAAGAAACCGGTCTCTGGCACAATGGCAACCGTGATTATGCTTGGTCGATCGGCCGCTACATCGAAAGCGACCCGATCGGGTTGGCGGGCGGGATCAATACCTATGCCTATGTCGGGAATAACCCGATTACGGGCATCGATCCGCTGGGGTTGTGTCCGACGTGTACCCAACTTCAACAAAAGGCCGCACAGCTAGCAGGCGTCTTCAACAACACGGCGAAAGTTTCTGGTGCTCTTGCTTTCGCCAGTGCGTTGGGCGTCGGAATCGCAGGTTACGGAGAGGGGCCTACGTTCGGCATCGACACTCCCGTTACTGTATCGTTTGGTTCGGCGATGGATTTCTTCGGAGCGGCGGCTCTTTTCACTCATGCATCGGGAGCAGTGCTGAGCTCGTTTGCGAGCGGAAACCTGACTGCTATCGGGAACTTTGATTTTAGTTCGATCGCGGGCATTGCTGCCAATGCGGCAGCGAGCCGGATTCCAGGTGTTTCGGGGTTTGCGGAAAATGTTGGACAAATGGCGGAACAAGCTGCGGACATTGCCGCGGACGCACAGGCGGCTTGTCAGCGACCATGATGCCCGGAAGCTCAAGCCTGCGACGAGGATTGTTTGTCCTCGGTCTGCTAATGCTGTTTGCAGGCGGCATCGTTGCGGCCGTCGGTTTCAACAGCTACCCATATTGGTGGTTGGGCGTTCTGGCATGCGTGGTTGGCGTGTGGCTGATGCGCATTTCCAAGTCTCGAAATTTAATTGAGTCGCGCAGTGCAGGTGGTGCAGGCGCGAATTCTTATACTCCGTTGCAGCAGCATCCAAGTCGATTGGCATGGATTTTGGGTGCAGTATCGGCAGGCGCGGTAGTGGCTTCGTTTGTCGCGTTGTACATGGATGCG
Source organism: Rhodanobacteraceae bacterium (assembly GCA_050738055.1). Taxonomy (GTDB): domain Bacteria; phylum Pseudomonadota; class Gammaproteobacteria; order Xanthomonadales; family Rhodanobacteraceae; genus 66-474. The sequence continues at coordinate 12,939 of JBOHYT010000293.1, read as the reverse complement.
GTGGATGGATACCGCTGGATGTGGCCACTTTATGCATTCGTGGCTTGCGCAATAGCTGCTACCTTGGTGTGGAGTTATCTTTTTGCGAAGATGGGTTGGTTTGTCTAGTGCGGCAGGCAGGACAGCCAAATCCAGAAGTTACTCGCGGATAAATCCGATCGGCGGGTGTGGTGGCTCCGGTGGTGTCATCAGTTCGCGGATGGCTTGGAGGATGCCGGCGATGGCTTGGTCGTGCGTGGTCAGTTTCTGCTGCACGCGCCGTTCGAGTTCCTCGAATTTGCGTGCCAGTTCGCAAGCAGAAAAGGGGTCAGGTTCATTTTTAGGCGGAAAAGGGGTCAGGTTCATTTTTCGAGCGGCAGGAGGTTCTGTGCGGGAAAAGGGGTCAGGTTCATTTTTCGAGCGGCAAGAGGTTCTGCGACTTGACGGCTTCCGGGCCCGGGGAGGTTCGCCGGGGGCGCCCACGCGGCCGAACGGCAACGTTGCGGTCAAGCATCACCGCGATATGGGCCTGAAATCTTGGATCACCGAGGGCCTTTTGCTGCTGGACATGCGCCCGGATATCGGTCATGTCATCGTCGCTGATGACGCGTTCGAACAACGCACGGTAAGCAGCCCGGCGCCCATCGGGTGTCTTATCCAGGGCGAGCCAGGCGGCATGCGGCGTTATCAGTGGGTCCGGTGCGCCGTTGGCATTGCAATGAAAGCTCGACCACCGATAGTCGCCCGGATCGGCGGCCATCGCGGCTCGTACGGGGTTGAGTTCGATATATCGGTAGCAGGTGAGCAGGTAGCGGCGGGTGTCGACGAGGCTGGACTTGAAACGCCCTTCCCAGAGGGTGCCGGTGCGACGGTAGCGGGCATTGAAGCAGGCTACATAGCTGCGACCGAGCCGTTGCATCATCCTTGACACCGAACCAGGTTCGGCGCCGCTAACGAGTAGATGAACGTGGTTGGTCATCAGCACGTAGGCGTGGATGGCACAACGACAACGACTGGAGGCTTCCAGCAGATCGCCCCGGTAAGCGATATGGTCTCCGTTGGCAAGGAAGCACGGTTGCCGGTCGTTGCCGCGCTGGACGATGTGCTGCGGAATGCCGGGGAGATCGAGGCGGGCAAGCGCGCCATGCGGAGAGTACCCGGGAACCGGAAGGGGCACAGTGTGGCTGGTGGAACGATGGCGTTGCGAGCGGTAGATCGAGATGGTTCACGTCGGCAACTGGCATGTCGTTATGTAGGAAAAATGAACCTGACCCCTTTTTGCAAGGCCAGCGGCGGTTTGCGTCGACCGCGCCAACTTGATGTCGCTAATTGCGATTTCAAGTTGGCGAACTCGGCGGCGGTCGTCCCAGTTGCTTCTGAATCTTTTCCCGCGTTGGCGCGCTCAACGGGTGGCTTCGATGCGTTCGATGTCCTGGCGAAGCAGGTCGTTGACCAAGCTGGACAGCTCGACGCCTTGGGCTTCGGCCAAGGCCGTCAACCGTAGTTGCGCGGGATCACTGCCCCAAGGTAAACCGGCGTTCTTCGTCCTCGCTGTGCGCGGTATCGAAGGCCGTAAGCGCGAGCGGGGCGAGCAGGACGGTTGCGCCTTGCGCAAACGAGGCGCCGTGTTTGGCGAGGTCGACACCGGGCCGCGCATCGGTTATTTGGCGCTTTCGATCAGGGCGATGTCGCGTTTGAGCAGCTCATTCACGAGTTGGCCGAGGTCGGTGCCTTTGGTCTTGGCGCGTGCGGCGAGGTAGCTGCGCACTTCGTCATCCAGATAGATGGGCAGATCGTGGACGGCGTGCTTGCGATAGAACTTGCCGCGTTCAGCGTGGGAGAAATCGTATTCGGCTTTCATGGTCGGGTGGATCATTGTTGTTGGTACTGGCGCTTCTCGCGCGGGGTGGCTTTGCGGGCGGAGATGATGCGCACCCGCGCTTCGTTGGGTGAAACTTCCTCGAAGGTGTGCACCACGACGAGCAGGGCGTCGTTCTCGGCACGCCCGAGCGTCACCCAACGCTCTTCGCTTTCGCTGTGCTCATCATCGTAGCGGCTCATGGCGGCGGGGTCATCCAAGACGGTGACGGCCAGCTCGAAACGGATGCCGTGCTTGCGCAGGTTGCTGACGGCCTTGGCTGCATCCCAGGCGTGCCGATAGACGAAGCGTTGCATGCTCTAGGCGATGTCGCGGTAGCGAAACCCGGACAGGCGGCCCATTAGCGGAGGATCAGCGGATAGTCGAAGGATTGACGCACGGGGGCGAGGTGAGCGGTTTGGGGGGTGCGCTCTCGTTGCGCCTCGATCAGTCGCTTGGCTACGTCGCGGGCGATCTCGAGCGTTTCGGCGACCGTGCGGCCTTGTGCGAGCAGGCCAGGTACGTCGTCGCTGGTGGCCAAGTACATGCCTTCAGGCAGCTTGTCGATGTGCAGGTTGACGATGTGTTCCATCAGCGGGGGGCCTCGTCGGGCGGTGGCAAAGCGTTGGGCGGTGTGCTTGAGGATTGCGCAGGGTTGCCAAGCGGATACCGAAATTCGATGTGCAGGGAATGTCCATGTTACCCGACGTTGTTCGGCGGTAGCGTCCTCGGATTCGAGCAGGTTGGACATGGAGTTCCTCCGCTGAGGAGCTTTGCGGAACAAGCAGTTGCGGGACGGTCATCCGTCGGTCTTGCCTTGGCGGTCAAGCGCCGGTTCCGGTGGGGCGATCGTTGCGGCTGGCAGGCCGTGGCGCTGGCGCTGATCCATCACGCGCACCAGCGCGGCGTAATCGTTGGCGTACGTGCGCATGTCGAACAGTCCTGACGACTGGCGCTGCGCAACGAGTCGTTCGCGCAGCGCGGCCAGCACCGCGCGGTCGTTGCCGAGTCGCGCGGCGGTGGCGACGAAGGCGTTGTCGTCGCGGGCGATCAGTTCGGGCATCCCGAGGTGGTGGTTGAGGCTCCCGGCCACGCGCGACGCAAAGGTATCGCCGGGGCGCGTCAGCACCGGGCAGCCGGCCCAGATCGCGTCGGACGCGGTGGTGTGGGCGTTGTAGCGGTTGGTGTCGAGGAACAGGTCGGCCAGCCGGTAACGCGCGAGGTGTTGCAGGTGCGGCAGGGAGGGTGAGAACACCAGCCGGCGCGGGTCGATGCCGTGCGACTGCGCGGCGCTGCGCAGTCGCGCGTCGGCGTCGTGTCCTGCGTCGAGCAGCCACAGCACGCCGCCCGGCACTTCGCGCAGCACCGCGCACATCCGCGCGAAACTTTCGGCGTTCAATTTCCAGGCGTTGTTGAAGCTCGCGAACACTGTGGCACCGTCGGGCAGGCCGAAGGCGCCGCGCGAAGGCGCTTCGGCGACCGCGCGCGTCGGATCGGACGGCTGGTAGCAGCGCGGCAGGTACGCGAGGTGTTCCGAGTAGAAGCGTCGGATAAGTTCTGGAACCAGGAAACGGTCGGCGATCAGGTAGTCGATGAACGGCGCGCCGGAAGTGCCGGGATAGGCCAGCCAGTTCGCCTGCACCGGCGCGGGCTTGAGCGCGAACACGCCGGGCACGCCGCCCGCGCACCAGCCGTCGACGTCGATGAGGACGTCGATGCGCGCATCATGAATATGCGTCGCGAGGTCCGGCATGGAAAGGTCGTGCACCTCATGGAAGATGTGTGCGGCAGCCTGCAGGCGTTGCCGGATGGGGCTCCCCGGGTCGGGCGTGGTGGCGAAGAGGTGCAGCTCGATGTCGTCACGCTTGCCGAGTTCTTCGAAGAATGCCGCGGTGAGGAGTGCGGTCGCGTGCGGCACGCCTGCCCGCGCGCCGAAACCCGCCGATACGAACCCGATGCGAAGAGGCAAAGCGTCCGCGCGCGGCACGTGTTCGAAGCGAAGCTTTTCCCGCACCGGCTGCATTTCGCGCACGACGCGTGCCGCCGCGGCACGCGCGCAGGCGAGTTGCTCGGCGGGCGTCGAGTCCTCGGCGAGGAACGCGAACGGGTCGACATCGCCGGCGCCGGCCGCGACACGCGCGCGCTGCTGTTTTGCGATGGGTTCGGCGCCGGCCCAGTCGTACAGCCGGCGCAGCACGAACAGCAACTGACCCTCGGCGAGGTGCAGGTTCGGATCGAGTTGCAGCGCGCGGCGGTACAGCGCGGCGGCGTCGGCATAACGGTGCTGTTCGTCCGCCATCAAGCCGGCCTGGTAGGAAAATTCCGCCGCGCCGGGCGCAAGTTTGGCGCCTTCGAGATACGCCGCCTCGGCGTCGGCGAAGCGGCCACGACGGTGCAGAACATGGCCGAGCAACAAGTGGAGTTGCGGATGCGCTTGCCGTGCGAGCAGCGCACGCAGCCGCGCTTCCGCATCGTCCAGCATGCCGAGCGACAGCTCGACCGCGGCGAGGTTGGCACTCGCGTTGAAGTGGCCCGGTGCTGCCTGAAGTGCCGCCAGGTACTCGTCGCGGGCTCGCGCGTCGTCACCGGCTGCGTGCAGCGCGTTGGCGAGGTTGTTGCGCAGCGCCGGATCACCGGGCCGCGACTGCACCGCGCGCTCCAGCAACGTCACCGCGGCAGCGGCGTCGCCTTCGGTGAGCAGCGCACTGGCAAGGTTGCTGGCCGCCTCGACGTTGCCGGGGTCGATCCGCAAGGCTGCCTCGAGCGCCTCGCGTGCCGCGGCCGTGCGGCCCAGCATCAGCAGCGCGATGCCATGCAAGCGCGCGGCTTCCGCATCGCCCGGAAATGCCGCGCGGGCCGCGGCAGCCAGCGGTTCCGCGCCGGCCGCATCGCCCCGTTCGAGCAGGCCGATGACCGCCGCGCGCCGTGCGTCGACATCGTCCCGCCCGGTTCCGCTCATGATGCTTCGCCGAGGCTTGCGAGTGCCTCGGCGTGCGATTCGCGCGCCAGCGCGCCGACCAACTCGTCGAGTTCGCCGTCGAGGATCTGCGGCAACTGGTGCAGGGTGAGGGCGATGCGGTGGTCGGTGACGCGCCCCTGCGGGAAGTTGTAGGTGCGGATGCGCTGGCTGCGGTCGCCGGAACCGACCTGCAGCTTGCGGGTGGCGGCCTGCTGCGCACTCTGCTCGCTCCGCCGCGCGTCCAGCAGCCGCGCCTTCAGCAACGACAGTGCGCGCGCACGGTTCTTGTGCTGGCTGCGTTCGTCCTGGCACTCGACCACGATCCCTGTCGGCAAATGCGTGATGCGGATCGCCGAGTCGGTCTTGTTGACGTGCTGGCCGCCAGCGCCTGACGCACGATAGGTGTCGACCTTCAAATCGCCGTCGCGAAGTTCGACGTCGGCGATTTCCTCCTGCTCGGGCAGGATCGCGACGGTCGCGGCGGAGGTGTGGATGCGCCCGGAGGCCTCGGTGACCGGCACTCGTTGCACGCGGTGGGTGCCCGATTCGAACTTCAGCGCCGCGTAGGCGCCCGTGCCTTCGATCCGCGCCACGGCTTCCTTGTAGCCGCCGTGCTCGCCCTCGTGCGCCGACATCAACTCTGCGCGCCAGCCATGGCGCTCGGCGTAGCGCAGGTACATCCGCAAAAGGTCGCCCGCGAACAGCGCGGCTTCATCGCCGCCGGTGCCCGCGCGCACTTCGAGGAACAGGTTGGCATCGTCGAGCGGATCGCGTGGGACCAGCAGCGCCTCGATTCGCGCGTCAAGTTCCACGCACGCCTGCTCGATACGCGCGATCTCCTGGCTTGCCATGTCGCGCAGCTCCGGGTCGCCGAGCATGTCGCGCGCAAAGCCGAGCTCGCCCTGGGCCTTCTGCGATTCGGCGAACGTGTCAGCCAGCTCCTGCGCCTGCGCATACTCGCGCGACAATTCGCGAAAACGCTTGGGGTTGTCGGCGGCACCGGGCTCGACCAGCAGCAGACCGACCTCGTGGTGGCGTTCCAGCAATTGTTCGAGGCGGCGCTTCAGGGGCCCGGTCACTCATCGTGCCCGTGCATGTCGAACAGGCGCGCGGCCGCGTCGAGCAGTGCCTGATCGCCGTGTTCGGCAGCCTCGTGCAGCCGCACACTGGGGGTGTGCAGCAACTTGCCGGTGAGGGTGTGGGCGAGATATTCGAGCGCGAGATCGGGATCGCGGCCATGCTTCAGCATCTCGCGCGCGCGCGCCAGCACCTCGTCGCGTTGGGCTTCGGCGATCGCCCGGTAGCAGCGCAGCGGCAAATCGAATCGGTTGCCGCGTCGCCACGCGAGGTAGCGCTCGACCTGCAAGTCGATGATCGCTTCGGCCTCGCGTACCGACGCTTCGCGGGAGCGCCGTCCGGTTTCCACGGCCTGTTGCAGGTCGTCGACGGTGTACAGGAACAGGTCCGGCAGTTCTGCCACGGTCGGTTCGATGTCGCGCGGCACGGCGAGGTCCATCAGCAGCATCGGGCGCCGGCGGCGTTGGCGAAGCGCGTCTTTCAGCATCGGCACGTCGAGGATCGGCGTGCGGCTGGCGGTCGCCGAGATCACGATGTCGGCTTCGGCGAGGTGCCTGGGCAGGTCCGCCAGCGCGATCGCGTAGCCGCCCGCCGGGGCGACCAGCGCCTGCGCGGTCTCGACGGTGCGGTTGGCGACGATCAGCCGCCGCACGCCGCGTTCGATCAGGTGCCGGATCGCGAGTTCGATGGTGTCACCCGCGCCGATCAGCAGCACGCAGGATTCGCGCAAGTCCGCGAAGGCCTGTTCGACCAGCCGCACCGCGGCGAAAGCGACCGACACCGGCCCGCTGCCGATCCGCGTTTCGGTGCGCACCCGTTTGGCGACCGTGAAGGCGTTCTGCAGCAGGCGGTCCATCGGCGCCTGCAGGGTGTTCGCCGAGCGCGCCGCGCGCCAGGCGTCCTTGACCTGACCCAGGATCTGCGGTTCGCCGAGCACCATCGATTCGAGGCCCGTCGCGACACGAAACATGTGGCGGACGGCCTCGCCGTCGGTGTGCCGGTACAGGAACTCGTCGAGGCGTCCCGGGGTCATCTGATTGCGGGCGTGCAACCAGGCTCCCGGCGCATCTTCGGCGCCGTCGCGGACGCTGCAATAGAGCTCGGTGCGGTTGCAGGTGGAGAGGATCAACGCCTCGTCCACGCCGGACTGGGACGCGAGTTCCAGAAGCGCCACGGCGGTGGCGTCGTTGTCGATCGCCACCTGTTCGCGCAGCGCGACCGGCGCGGTGAGGTGGTCGAGACCGAGTGCGATCAACGGCATGGCGTTAACAGGACGATGGCGGCGACAGGCTAAGCTGTGGCCAGACAACGGAGTGGAGAGGACCGGATTTCCGGCGTGACGTGCGGGCCCAACCTGACAACTTCAACAAGCTGGATCCCGGCTCGACGCACGTCCATGTGCTGGCCGGGATGAAGCCGTCCTGGCTTCATTTTAGCGCGTTTGCCGCGGCGCTCGTGATGCTGGCGCTGCTGGCGGGTTGCGCGGCGCTGCCTTCGCGCAGCGATACGCGCGCCGCCGCACCGGAACAGCCGCTGGCGAGGATGGACCTCGAGCCTCCGGGCCCGGCAGGCAAGGTGTCGGCGTTGGTGATCGCCGCCGAGTTCGCGCTGCAGCAGAACGATTTTGACAGCGCGGCGAAAGACTACGCCGACGCGGCGCGGATCTCGGACGACCCGGCGGTCGTCAAGCGTGCCTTGCAGCTCGCCATCGTGGCCGGCAATACCGACGACGCGCAGACCCTGCTGACGCGCTGGCAGGCGCTGGGCGCAAATCGTCACGACCTCGCCGGGATGCGCGCGCAGTTCGCGATGCTGCGTGGCGACCGCACCGACGCCGAGCGCGAGTTCAGCATCCTGCTCCAGTCCGGCAGCCGCGACGACTGGAAGACCTTTGCCACGGATCTGCTGGCCGCGCGCGACAAGGCGCTCGCCGGCAGGCTGCTGGAAGATCTCGCCACGCCCGAACGCCTGCCGCGGAGCGAAAAATTGTGGGTTGCGCTCAGCCAGCTCGGCGAGCACTTGGGCCGGCGCGCGTTCGCGCAAAAGCTGGCGGCTGCGGCGGTTCATCGCTTCGATGGGGCGGACGGCATCCGCTGGCTGGCCAGCCTGAAGCTGTCGACCGGCGATCGTGCCGGCGCGCTGGCGTTGTATGCCCAAGGCGTCGCCGCGCACCCGCGCAACGCGGATTTGCGCTTGGGCTACGCCTCGCTGCTGGGGGATGAAGGAAAGAATTCGGAAGCCATGCGCGTGCTCGGTCGCGGGCCGCAGACCGCCGCGACCTGGTCGGCGCGGGTGGCGTTCGCGGCGCGCGCCAAGGACGATGCCGCGTTGCGGCAGTTGTATGCCGAACTGGAACATACAAAATTGATGCAGACGCCTGCGGCGCAGCGCGCCGACAACGTGTTCCTGCTCGGCCAGCTCGCCGAGCTGCTGCACCACGACCGGCAGGCGCTCAACTGGTACGCCAAGGTCGATCCCGACAGCGGCCACGGATTCGACGCGCAGGTGCGCAGCGCGGTGCTGCTGGACAAGACCGGGAAATCGGTGCAGGCACACGCGCTGGCCGTGCAGCTCCAGCAGGATTACGCCGACGATCCCGACAGCCTGCGCACGGCGTACGAGCTGGGCGCGCAGTTGTATTCGCAGCACGGCGAGCACGCCCGTGCCATCGCAGTCTATGACCGCGGCCTCCATGCGCTGCCGGACGACCCGGCGCTGATCTACGACCGCGGCATCGAGGAGGCCAACGCCGGCAATACCGACGCGGCGCTCAAGGACTTCCGCAAGGTGCTCGCGTTGAACCCGGACAACGTCGAGGCGATGAACGCGCTGGGCTTCACGCTGGCCGACGCCGATCGCGATCTGCCGGAGGCGACCACGCTGCTCCGCAAGGCGCTGGCGGCCAAGCCCGACGCCGCCGCAATCATGGACTCCTGGGGCTGGCTGCAGTATCGGCTCGGCAACCTCGGCCAGGCTGAAACGTATCTGAAGCGCGCCTGGACCGCGCAGCAGGACCCCGACATCGGCGTGCACCTGGGCGAGGTGCTGTGGAAGCTCGGCCAGCACCGGCACGCGCGCGAGGTGTTCGCCAGGGTGCGCAAACTCGACCCGAAAAATGCCTCGCTGCGGCATGCCGAGCGGCGGTTGCGTCCATGACGCGGTGGCTGCGTTTCGCGGTCCTCGCGGTGCTGCCTGGCGTGCTGCTGGCCGCCTGCGCGCCACTGCCGGTCCGGCTTCCCGGCACCGCCGAACAACTTGCCGCGCAGGCCGCGCGCGAACGGCTGCTGGGCGCCCGGCGCGACTGGGGGTTTCAGGCGCGGTTTGCGGCATCGGATGGCCACCACGGCGGCAGTGGCAGCCTCGACTGGCGGCAGAACGGCGACCGATACGAGTTCACCCTGCGCGCGCCGATCACCGGCAAGACCGTCGAGCTCGCCGGCGGCCCGGGCGGCGCCGTGCTGACCGGCGCCGGCAAAACCCCGGTGCGCGGCCGCGACGCCGGCGAGGTGCTGAACGAGGAATTCGGCTGGGAAGTCCCGGTCGCCGACCTCGCGTGGTGGGTGCGCGGCCTGCGCGCCCCGGACCGTCCGGCGATCCTCACTTTCGGCGCCAATGGCCTTCCCTCCACGCTGGACCAGGACGGCTGGCACGTCGATTACCGCGACTGGTACGCCGAGCGCAGCCCGCCGCTGCCGCGCAAGGTGTACGCCAGCCGTGACCCGTACACCGTGCGGCTGTCGATCGAGCAATGGGAAGGTGTAGGCGGCACGCAGCCGTAACCCGTTTGAAGGGCGGGCGAATGGTTTTTTCGCCCAAACACCTGATTTGACGCGGATTGGGCCGTCCACGACAATATGCGGCTTTCTTTTCGTGCGGCGCTGTACCGCCGGGTTTCGCAGGCACGGGCGGTGTGCAAGGGTGCGGCAGGATGCCCGACTGCGCTTGCGAAAAGGATGGTCATTGCGAGACCACGGCACAAGGATGTGCCGACGCAGAGGCGCAAAGCGCCGATGCGGAATGCGTGGCGCAGCTCTGCTGCGACCGCATTCATCGCGCCGGGCAGGATGCCCGGTCGCTGGCACGGAGCTTGGTGTTTGCGAAACTGCGGCACACGGACGTGCCGCCCGCGGAAGCGCGAAGCGCTGACGCGCGCAAACGTGGCGCGGCTTTGCCGCGTCCGTTTGCATACAGGGCGCGGCAGGATGCCCGCCCTGTTCATGATGGGGCGTCGCCAAGCGGTAAGGCACCGGGTTTTGATCCCGGCATTCGCAGGTTCGAATCCTGCCGCCCCAGCCATCTGTCGTTGCACCGGAAGGTTTCCAGCATGCACAACGCTTCCACTCTGTTGCTGTTCAGTGGCAACGCCAACCGCAAGCTGGCGGAGGATGTCGCGCACACGCTCGGCGAGCCGTTGGGCAAGGCCGTGGTGGGCACGTTTTCCGATGGCGAAGTGCAGGTCGAGATCGACGAGAACGTACGCAACCAGGACGTGTTCGTGATGCAGTCGACCTGCGCGCCGGTCGCGGAAAACCTGATGGAGCTGCTAGTGCTGGTGGACGCGCTCAAGCGCGCTTCGGCGGCCAGCGTCACGGCGGTGATTCCGTATTTCGGCTACGCGCGCCAGGATCGGCGCCTGCGCGCGGCGCGGGTTCCGATCACCGCCAAGGTCGCGGCGAAGCTGATCGGCGCGGTTGGCACCGACACGGTATTGACCGTCGACATCCACGCCGACCAGATCCAGGGCTTCTTCGACATTCCGCTCGACAACGTGTACGCATCGCCGGTGCTGCTGGCCGACATCTGGCGCAAGCACGGCACCGAGGGCGTGACCGTGGTCAGCCCGGACGTTGGCGGCGTGGTGCGCGCGCGGGCCGTGGCGAAACGCCTGGACGACGCGGACCTCGCGATCATCGACAAGCGGCGGCCGCGCCCGAACGAGGCGACGGTGATGAACATCATCGGCGATGTGGTCGGCCGCACCTGCGTGCTGGTCGATGACATCGTGGACACCGCCGGCACCTTGTGCGCAGCCGCGAAGGCGCTCAAGGAGCGCGGCGCGAACCAGGTGGTTTCGTACTGCACCCACGCGGTGCTGTCGGGACCGGCGGTGCGCAACATCGAAGAATCGCAGATGGACGAACTGGTGGTGACCGACACCATCCCGTTGAGCGCCGAGGGCGCGGCGTCCGGAAAAATCCGCCAGTTGTCGGTGGCGCAGTTGCTGGCCGAAACCGTGCGCCGGATGGCGTTCGGGGAGTCGGTCAGCAGTTTGTATGTCGATTGAGGCAGGGAATCGGGAATAGGGAATCGGGAATCGGAAAAGCGAAGCCGCGCTTCTACGATTCTCCATTCACGATTCCCGATTCCCGTCACAACCAACTTCCCTGGTCGCGGGGGAGTTTTCCAGTCACCGCGAGGTGACATCATGCAACTTGAGGTAAAAAGCAATGCCAACCATCCATGAAATCACGGCCGAGCGTCGTGCCGACCAAGGCAAGGGTGCGAGCCGCCGCCTGCGTCGCGCCGGCAAGGTTCCGGCCGTCGTGTACGGCGCGGGCACGGCCGCGGAAAACATCCAGTTCGAACATGAGTCGCTGGCGCTGAGCGCGCGCAACGACTGGTTCGCATCGTCGATCCTCGACCTCACTGTCGAAGGCAAGCGCCAGAAGGTCCTGCTGCGCGACCTCCAGAAACATCCGGTCAAGCCGCAACTGCTGCACCTGGATTTCCTGCGCATCGACGAGGCCAAGCCGATTCGGGTGTACGTGTCGATCCGGTTCCTCAACAAGGAAAAGTCGGCCGCGGGCAAGACCTCCGGCGTGGTGATCTCGCACAACCTCACCGAGGTCGAGATCTCCTGCTTGCCGAAGGATCTGCCGGAACATCTCGATCTGGATCTCGCCAATCTCGAACTCGGCGACATCCTGCATCTGTCTGATCTCGCGCTGCCGGCGGGGGTGGAAATTCCCGAGCTGAAGCTGGGCAAGGAATACGATCACACCGTGGTGTCTGCGCAGGCGGTCCGCGAGGAAGTCGAGGAAGCGCCGGTCGAAGCCGCCGCAGCGGAAGGTGCGCCGCCCGCCGAGGGCGTGGCCGCGCCGGCTGCAGCGCCTGCTGGCGAGGGCGCCAAGCCTGCAGCGCCGGCCGCAGCGGGCGACAAGAAACCCGCCGAGAAGAAATAGGAAGAGCGGGAACAGGGAATGGGGAACATGGAAGCGTGATTTTTTTGTTCCCGGTTCCCGCTTCTCGTTTCCTGTTTCCGCTTCCGCGTGCATGGGCATCCGCCTCATTGCTGGCCTCGGAAATCCCGGGGCCGAATACCTGCGCAACCGGCACAACGCGGGTTTCTGGTTCGTCGACGCGCTGGCGAGCGGCGCCGGTGAGCGCTTCGCCCGGGAGAATCGGGTGCACGCGGAGAGCTGCCGCGTCACCGTCGGCGGCGAACCGGTCAGAGTGGTCAAGCCACGCACGTTCATGAACGAGAGCGGGCGTGCGGTGGTCGCCGCACTCAACTACTGGAAGGTTGCGCCCGAGGAACTGCTGGTGGTCCACGACGACCTCGATCTGCCTCCCGGCACCGCGCGCCTGAAGTTCGACGGCGGCCATGGAGGACAGAACGGCATGCGCGACATCCTCGCCCAGCTCGGCCACGGGCGGTTCCACCGGCTGCGGATCGGCATCGGCCACCCCGGCGATCGCAATCGCGTTTTGTCCTGGGTGCTCGGCAATCCTTCATCGGTCGACGAGGACGCGATGCTGGAAGCGATCGCGCGCGCGCTGGACGTGTTGCCGCTCGCCGTCGCGGGTGATTTCAACGAGGCGATGAAGAGGCTGCACACAGCCGGGAATGGGGAATCGGGAATCGGGAATCGTTGATACGTTCGCCCGACCCCGCTTTTTCGATTCCCGATTCTCCATTCACGATTCCCGGAGCTTCAATGAGTATCCGCTGCGGCATCGTCGGCTTGCCCAACGTCGGCAAGTCCACGCTCTTCAACGCGCTGACCCGGGCGGGCATCGCCGCGGCGAATTTCCCGTTCTGCACGATCGACCCGAACATCGGCGT
>JBOHYT010000292.1:0-4245 GCA_050738055.1 Rhodanobacteraceae bacterium | reverse complement strand
TTGCTGTACAGCCTGCTGTACCTGACCGGCTACGGCGTTTCGGTGGACGACATCAAACAGTTCCGCCAGTGGGGCAGCAAGACCCCCGGCCACCCCGAGCGCGGACATACCGCGGGCGTGGAGGTCACCACCGGGCCGCTCGGGCAGGGCATCGGCAATGCGGTCGGCATGGCGATGGCCGAGGCGCAACTCGCGGCGCGCTACAACCGTGAAGGCAACAAGGTGATCGACCACCATACCTGGGCGATCGTCAGCGACGGTGACCTGATGGAAGGCGTGGCGTCCGAAGCGGCGTCGCTGGCGGGCCACCTCGCGCTCGGCAAGTTGATCTGCCTCTACGACGACAATCTCGTCACGCTGGCGGCCGGGACCGACATCACCTTCACCGAGGATCGCGCCGCGCGCTTCAAGGCGTACGGCTGGCACGTGCAGACTGTCGCCGACGGCAACGACACCGCGGTGATCGAACAGGCGATCAAGCGCGCCAAGCGCAAGACTTCACAGCCGTCGCTGATTCTGGTGCGCACGCATATCGGCTACGGCTCGCCGGAGCAGGACAGCTACAAGGCGCACGGTTCGCCGTTGGGCGAAAAAGATGTCGCGGCGACCAAGCGCAACCTCGGCTGGCCCGAGCAACCGCCGTTCCTGGTGCCCGAAGGAGCGCTCGCGCACTTTCGCGAGGCACTTGCCGATGGCAAGCGCGCCGAGGCCACGTGGAAGCGGCGCTGGAACAAATATGCCAAGGGATTTCCAGGGCTTGCGGAAGAATTGCAAGGTTTGCTCGAGGGCAAGTTGCCGGCTGGCTGGGACGCCGACGTTCCGAAATTTCCGGCCGACGCCAAGGGCTTGGCGACCCGCAAGGCGGGCGGCAAGGTGCTGTCCGCCATTGCCGCGAAGCTGCCATCCGTCAGTGGCGGTTCTGCCGATCTCGACCCTTCCACGTACACGGCGGTCGATGGCTCGGGCGTGTTCTCGCCGCGCAGCGAGCCGGACGAGCAGGGCGTCGATCGCAGCGAGAAGTGGAACTACGCCGGGCGCAATCTCCATTTCGGCGTGCGTGAGCACGCGATGGGCACGGTCGCCAACGGCCTCGCGGCGCACGGCGGCTTCATCCCCTACACCGCGACCTTCATGGTGTTCTCCGATTACATGCGCCCGCCGATGCGGCTCGCCGCGATCATGGGCCTGCACGTCATCAACGTGTTCACCCACGACTCGATCGCGGTCGGCACGGATGGCCCGACCCACGAACCCGTCGAGCAACTGGCTGGATTGCGGTCGGTGCCGAACCTCAACGTCATCCGGCCCGGCGATGCCAACGAGACCGCCGTGGCCTGGAAGGTCGCGATCGAAACCAGCGATCGCCCGACCGTGTTGGTGCTCTCGCGCCAGAGCGTGCCGACCCTCGACCGTACGGTATTCGCGAGTCCCGAGGGCGTCCGCCGCGGCGCGTACGTGTTGCTGGACGTGGATGGTGCGACCCCTGACCTGATCGTCATCGGCACGGGTGCCGAAACCGGCCTGGTCGCGGAAGCCACGCGGAAACTCCAGGCCGACGGCGCCAAGGTGCGCGCGGTGTCGATGCCGAGTTGGGAATTGTTCGCGCAACAGGACCAAGCCTATCGCGATTTCGTCCTGCCGCCGCAGGTGAAGAAGCGCCTCGCGGTCGAAGCCGGGGTTGCGCAAGGCTGGGAACGCTGGGTCGGCGATGCCGGCGCCACGCTCACCGTCAATCGCTACGGCGCCTCCGCGCCCGGCAAGACCGTGCTCGAAAAATACGGCTTCACCGTCGACCACGTGATCGTGCAGGCGAAGGCGTTGCTGGGGGGCTGAAGCGTTCGCCACCAACGGGTAGGGCGGAATCGGCGCAGCCGCGTCCGCCGCATATCCCACCTCGAATTCGGCGGAAACCACTACGCGGGTTCCGCCCTACGCGGCCGGGTTGCTGAAGCGTTCGCGACCAACGGGTAGGGCGGAATCGGCGCAGCCGCAGCCGCTTCCGCCGCATGTCACGTCTCGAATTCGGCGGAAACCGCTACGCGGGTTCCGCCCTACGCCTCTTGGCTTCGGCGGAAACCGCTGCGCGGGTTCCGCCCTACGCCTCTGTTCGGCTACTCCTTGACCTTCACATTCTTCAGCAACAAGTCGATTTTCTTTTTCATCTCGGCCTGCCGTTGGGTGCCGGGCTGGTAGACGTAGGCGGTGTAGAGCACCGATGGCTTGTCGCCCGTCGGGGGCGGCACCACGGCGTTGATCTTGGTCATGTCGTTTTCGCTGTACGCCATTTCATCGTAGGGATGCCGGCGGTCGACCACCTTCTTCCAGGCGCTCTGGTAAGTGTCGTCGAGGTCCGCGGGCGGTGCCTGGCGGCGCAGCAGGCTGAGCCAGTGGTGGTCGCTGTTGTCCTCGGCGAGCCAGACTTGCTGGACGCCCCAGACCGTCTTGCCATTGCGGTCCGGAAAGAACGAGAAGCCGAGGGTCATTACGCTGGCGGGCTGGATCTTCTGCAGTTCGGGTGTGAACGAGAAGGCCAGTCGTGACGAGTCGTAATGGAAATCCTTGTCGTAGTCGAAGCCGATGTGGATATCCTTGAACGCGTCCGGCAGCAGTTGCGTGTCCGCGAGGAACGCCTTCCACTGCTTGAGCGTGCCGTCGTACGGCAGGCTGACGAAATCGGTGAGCGCTTGCATGTTGATCGCGGTGTCGTAACGCGACGTCGCGGGCATGATCCGCATCAGGATGCTGTAGCCGTCCGGGGTCGGCAGCGCGAACAGGTCGATGATTCCATCGGCGTAGGGCACCTGCCAGCTCCAGTCCTGCCAGTGGCGGCCCCAGCGGTCGGTCCACACTCCGGTTTGAGTCGGCTGTCCCAGGGATGTGACCAGGATCTTTTCCGGTCCGATCGAACGTTTCAGGAATCCGGTCTTGAGCAGCATGTCCATCACGCCCTTGGAGTCGTGGTGCAAGGTCGAGTCGGGAATGTTGTCGGGCTTGCGCAAGTGGAACAGGATGTCGCCCTTGACCACCCCGCCGGCGACGTAGCCGTTCGCGGGCAGGGTGATCCGGGTCGAAGGACGGCCGCTCGTGACCCACACGCCGTCGCTGTTGCGCACGACGAGCTGCGGGAAATCGTTCATCGACGGGCCGCTGTAGAGCAACTGGTGTGCGCCCTCGCCGTTCGGAAACAGGTTGGCGGATTGCTGGGCGAGCAGGGTCTCGAGCTGCGAGGCCAGCCAGGGATGAAAAGCCTTGGCGTACGCCGAAAAGAAATCCGCGAGGCCGAGCGGCAGCTTGAACTGGCCCTTGAAGCTGCCGGTGAGCGTGGAGTCGAACACGTCGAACTGATAGGCCATGCGCTTGTCGTAGCGCGCGAGATCCTTGGGCGCGTCCTCAACCTCGCTCATCGGCAGCGCGTAGTTGAGGTTCTCACTCGGTGATTTCATCAGCACCACGCCGATGACCTTGCCGTCCTGGTCGAGCAGCGGCCCGCCGCTGTTGCCCGGAGACGCTGCCGCCGAGAACCGGATCCATTTCCACTTGCCGTCCTGCGCCTCCGGGGTGTTGGACGTGTACAGCCCGCTACGGATCACGACGCCGGTGCCGAGCGCGTTGCCGACCGAATACACGAGCTGGTTCAGCGCGGGCTTGTCGTCGATCGCGAGCGGCGTGATCTTGGGCGGATCCTTGAGCGAGAACACCACGAAGTCGCGACGCAGTGCGAACTTTTCGATCCTGTCGATCGCGTACACCTTGCCCGAGGCGTCGCGCAATTCCGGCGGACCCCAAAGGCTCTGGTAGCCGAGCATCAGGACGTGCCCCGCGGTGACGAAACGATTGGGTCCGATCGCGAAGGCGGTGCCAACCGAGTAGTACTTGTCGGTGCGCTCCTGAAACGGCAGCAGATCCATCGGCAGCGGCTTCTCGTAGCTGAGCGTGTCCTTCGGCTTGGCCGCGACCACCTCGAACGTCGCTGACTGGATCTCCGGCAGCAGCTTCGGATTGAGCGTGGAGTCGGCGCGCGCCGTGCCGCTGGCCAGCCACGCGACGCACGCGCACAACAGGCAGCCGATCGCGATGCGTGCGCTGGGGTGCGGCCGTGCATTCCGTGGCCGCGGGGATGCGAGGGTTGACGTCATGGGACTGTCCGGATGGGAAGGGTCGTGCTGCAAACCGTGCGGATGTTTGCACAACCCTGCCGCGCTTGCACGGACCGCGTGATTCGGCCGGATTACATCTCAGGACGGT
>JBOHYT010000291.1:0-7218 GCA_050738055.1 Rhodanobacteraceae bacterium | reverse complement strand
GGTCAAGACCCGCCCTACAACGCCATCGCCGTAGGGCGGGTCTTGACCCGCCGAAAACATCATCCGCGCAGGGCGGGTCTTGACCCGCCGACAACAGATGCCGATCACACCATCGTGTAGGGCGGGTCTTGACCCGCCGCTATTCCAGATCCAGGCAAGCCGCGCGCAGCGGGCTATTCCGAGGCCCCGCCGCGGTTGTTGCCCACGATGATGCGCGCATTGCGCTGCCAGGTAAGGTACGACCAAGCCCAGTTCCAGAGCACCGCGAAGCGGTTGCGGAAACCGATCAGGAAGAAAATGTGCGCGACGAGCCAGAACAGCCAGCCGGCGAATCCGGATATCTGTCTGCCGCGCAGATCGACCACCGCCGAGGCGCGGCTGACGCTGGCGAGGCTGCCGTAATCGCGATAGCGGAACGGGCGTGACGTACCGCCCCCGGAGAGGCGATCGCGGATCACGCGCGCCGCGTGCGATCCCATCTGCTTGGCGGCCGATGCCATGCCGGGCACCTGCTTTCCGTCCTGTTCCACGCGCGCGAGATCGCCGATCACGAACACTTCCGGATGCCCCCGCAAAGACAGGTCGGGTTCGACCCGGACGCGCCCGACACGGTCGCATTCTGCATCGAGTTGTTTCCCAAGTCTTGACGCCGCAACCCCCGCGGCCCACAGCTTGGTGCGCGCGGCAATGCGTGCATCGCCCATGCCGACGCCGGTTTCGTCGATCGCGGTCACGGCCGAATCGACGTGCACTTCGACGCCCATGCTCTCGAGCTTGCGTTGCGCGACCGACGACAGGCGCTCCGGCATCGCCGCGAGTACGCGTGGTCCGGCTTCGACAAGGTGAATCTCCGCATCGCGCGGGCGCGCGTTGCGGAATTCGCGCGGCAGGGTATGGTGCGCGATCTCCGCCAGCGCGCCGGCCAGTTCCACGCCGGTCGGACCCGCGCCGATGATCACGAACGTCAGCCACTCCGCGCGGCGTTCCGGGTCGGGTTCGCGTTCAGCCGCTTCGAATGCCGACAGGATCCTGCGGCGGATCGCGAGCGCGTCGTCCATGGTCTTGAGGCCCGGCGCGTGCAGGGCCCAGTCGTCGTGGCCGAAATAGGCGTGCGTCGAGCCGGTCGCGATCACCAGCCAGTCGTACTCGTATTCAGCATCGCGCGTGCGCACGCAACGATCCGAGACATCGACGCGTTGCACTTCCTCCATCAGCACCGTGACGTTGTCCTGATGGCGCACGATGTGCCGCAAGGGCGCCGCGATATCCGGACCCGACAGCGTCGCGCCCGCGACCTGGTACAGCAGCGGCTGGAACACGTGGTGATTGACGCGATCGATCAGGGTCACGCGCACCGGTATTTGCGCCAGCGCCCGCGTGGCCTGGAGACCGCCGAATCCACCGCCCAGAATCACCACGTGAGGCCGTCGCGCAGGATCGTTCATGCGCGCATCGTAAGGACCGGCACGTGACCTCACGATGACCACCGGCACTGTGCCTGCACTACCATGCGGCGGAATATCCATGGGGTCCAGGTCGAGGGGTGTGCCATGCAACGACGTCGCGGATGGGTTTTCTTTGCGTTGCTGCTGCTCGGCGGCGCGCCGGCAACGTGGGCGCAGCGAGCGCCGGCGACGCAGGCCTTCACGCTCAGGCAGGTTCTGTCTTATCCATTCCCGCTGGGTCTGTCCGCGCCGAAAGCCGGCAACCGCGTCGCGTGGGTGATCGACCAGAACGGTGTGCGGAACGTATGGATCGCGCAGGCGCCCGCATTCAAGCCGCGCCAGGTCACACGATTCTCGCAAGACGACGGCCAGGAAATTACCCAGCTCACCTTTTCGCCGTCCGGCAATGAACTGGTGTTCGTGCGCGGCGGCGACCACGATGCCAACTGGCCGGAAAAACTGCCGCCCGATCCGTCCTCGAACCCGGTCGAACCGAAGGTGATGCTGTGGGTGGTGAACCTGCACGACGGGACGTCACGTGCGCTGACCGAAGGCGACGCTCCGGCGATCTCGACCAGCGGACGACTGGCCTACATCAAGGATCACCAGGTCTGGACCGCGGCGCTCCGCGCGGACAGCAAGGACAAGCCGAAACGCCTGTTTTTCGATCGCGGCAAGGATGGCGATCTCGAATGGTCGCCGCGCGGCAACCTGCTCGCATTCGTATCGGATCGTGACGACCATGCCTTCATCGGCATCTTCAAGGACGACGGGACGCCCATCGAATATCTGGCGCCCTCCACCGCGATCGATGGCATGCCACGGTGGTCGCCGGATGGCACGCGCATCGCCTTCACGCGCCAGCCGGGTAACGGCGGACCGCCGCGCCCGATCCTGACGCAAACACCGCAACCTTGGTCGATCTGGATCGCGGACGTGCGCAGCGGCCAGGGTCACGCCATCTGGAAGAGCCCGGACACCCTGGTCGGTTCGTATCCGCAAACCCAGGGCAGCGCCAACCTGCACTGGGCCGACGGCGACGCGCGGCTGGCCGATTCACGACTGGTTTTTCTTGCCGACCTGGATGGCTGGCCGCACTTGTACTCGATTTCGGCAAAAGGCGGCGCACCGCTGTTGCTGACCCCCGGCAGCTTCATGGTCGAAGACGTCGCGATGTCGCGTGACGGCCAGTCGATCGTCTACAGCGCCAACACCGGCACCACCAAGGGCGACATCGATCGCCGCCACCTGTTCGATGTGCCGGTCGATCGCGCGCGGCCTGTGGCGCTGACGTCGGGCGAGGACATCCAGACGTCGCCGGTGATGGCCGGCGACACGGTCGCGTATATCGACGCCGGCACACAACGGCCGCCGCTGGTGGCCGTGATGGGTGCCAAAGGCAGCGATTCACGCCTGCTGCAGTCCGGGTTGGTCCCGACGAACTTCCCGACGGCGCAGCTCGTGACACCGAAACTGGTGACGTTCAAGGCTGCCGACGGGATGGTGATCCACGGACAATTGTTTCGCAGCAAGGATGCGAACGCCCAGCAGCCCGGCGTGATCTTCGTGCACGGCGGTCCGCCGCGGCAGATGCTGCTCGGCTGGCATTACATGGATTACTACGCCAACAGCTACGCAGTGAACCAGTACCTCGCGACCCACGGCTTCACGGTGCTGTCGGTGAATTACCGACTCGGGATCGGGCACGGCTACGCGTTCCAGAACCCGCCACACGCGGGCCCGTCGGGCGCTTCCGAATACCAGGACGTGGTCGCCGGCGCGAAGTTCCTGCAACACGTGCCGGGCGTCGATCCATCGCGTATCGGCATCTGGGGTGGCTCCTACGGTGGCTATCTCACCGGCCTGGCGCTGGCGCGCAACTCGGATACCTTCAAGGCCGGGGTCGCGATGCACGGTCTGTACGACTGGTCGCGCGCGATCGGCTGGTGGTACGACGAGAAGCCCAACGCGCGCTATGAACAGGGCGACTACAAGCAGGCATTGAAAGTCGCCTGGGAATCTTCGCCCGACGCGGCCATCGCGACCTGGAAGTCGCCGGTGCTGCTGATCCAGGGCGACGACGATCGGAACGTGCATTTCCTGCAGATGGAAGACATCGTGCCGCGTCTGCGCGCACACCACGTTCCGTTCGAGGAAATCGTCATCCCCAACGAAATCCACGGTTTCCTGCGCCATGCCTCGTGGCTCGAGGCCGACACCGCGACAGTGGAGTTCCTGCAACGCAAACTCGGCCACGCCACGCACTGATTCTGCAGCGATGCGTGAAGTGTGTTTTTTTGGTCGTCATTCCGGGGCCGCGGCGGCTCTTCGCGGCGGAACCCGGAATCCAGCTTTTCGCAGCAGCGAAAACGAACATGCAACAAGAAACACCGAACGAATCAATCGACCTTCAGGCATATCTCGAACGCATTCGCGTCCGAACGTCCATCGCGCCGAACCTGCAAACCTTGCGTGCCATCACCGCCGCGCACGTCGCGGCGATTCCGTTCGAGAACCTTGATCCGTTCCTCGGCAACGTCCCCGCGCTGGATATCGCATCCGTGCAACGCAAACTGGTGCATGACCACCGCGGCGGCTACTGCTTCGAACAGAACCGTTTGCTGAGCGACGCGCTTCGCGCCATCGGTTTCCAGGTGACAGACCTCGCCGCGCGCGTGCTATGGGGACAGCCGGACGATGCGATCACCGCGCGCAGCCACATGCTGCTGCGCGTGCACCTCAATGGGGACGCGTGGCTGGCGGACGCCGGCTTCGGCGGAACCACGCCGACCGGACCACTGCGGCTCGTCCCGGGCATCGAGCAGACAACGCCGCACGAGGCGTTCCGGCTGCAACGCCGCGGCGAAGACGACTGGCGCCTGCAGGCGCGGCTCGACGATGAGTGGAAAACCACGTACCGCTTCGACCTGCAACCGCAATACCCCGTCGATTACCGCGTCAGCAACTACTGGACCTCCACCTACCCCGATTCCCATTTCGTCACCGGCCTGACCGCCGCACGCGCCGCGACCGGCCGGCGACTGACACTGCGCAATCGTGAATTCACGGAACGCGTCACGGGCGGCCAAACCCGGCGACGGACGCTGCACAGCGCACCGGAAATCCGCGCCGTGCTCGAAGAGCAGTTTCTGATCCGCCTGCCGCAGCACCCCGCGCTGGATCAAAAGCTCGACAACCTGCCGCGTTAGCCGGCCTTCGGCTTGGAACGCCGCACGCGGATCGCGCGGGCATCGAGGCGCTCGATCTGCATGATCTGGCAATGATCGCCCCCGGCGATCACCGCGTCCCTCATCGCACTGACCTCCCCACCCCGGGACGTCAGGCCGATCACCCCCGGCGCGGTCTGCAATCCGAGACACGGCCCGGCAAGTGTCAGCCGATACGCTTGGACGGGGCTGGTCCAGACCACCACATGGCCAAGCTGATTGGAATCCCACTGTACAACGAGCTGAAGTGGAACCAAGGGACCGTGCCTTCGACGTATTTGGCGTAGTCGATGCTGTGATGAGCGTGTCCGCCGGACATGCCACGAACCGGCTGTTGCGCACAAGCGGCAAGCAACGCGATCGACGTCAGCAGGATCCATTTGCAGTGGCTCATGGCGCCCTCCGACGTCGTGGCGTCTGCTCCATGATCCCCCGCGCCGGGCACCGACGCAATGGCTGCGGCGCGACTGCGAGGCAATCCGGGTTCGCGCACGCCCGGAGCGAGGACACCGCTAATCGTCGACCAACGTGTCGGAAACCGCTGACCACGCTGCTGGAGATGCCTCACATGGCGCTGTTGGTGATCGGGCATCCCGGACCTCCGGCATCGCAGTCACCGGCGCGCGATCCTGCGATGCCGCCTCTGCACATGCGGCCCGGTGGCTGGCCAGTCCCGGACATTCGCCCTGTCGTCGCCTCGCCGGACCGCTGCCGTTCGCTCTGCCGCGAATCCTTCTGCGCCGTCCGCGCCTCTATGGAGTACCGGGACCCTCTCGGTCCCATCCACGGAGATGCAACATGAACAGTTCCCAACTTCTGAAGACCAGCTTGGCTTGTGCGCTCACGCTCGGCATGGCCTCAGGCGTTTCGGTCGCCATGGCGGCGCAAGCCCAGTCGATCATGCAACCGCCCGCGCACAACATGCAGATGACGCCAGCGATGAGCAAAATGCAGCAGAAGAAGACGATGGAGTACATGAAGAAGAATCATTTCGTCCAGTGCTATGGCGTCAACGCTGCCTACAAGAACGACTGCAAGTCGCCCGGTCATTCTTGCGCAGGACAGGACAGTCACGCACGTGATCCCAATGCTTTCGTGGCGATGCCGGCCGGCCTGTGTACCAAGATCGCTGGCGGCAGCCTGACCAAGGGAGCGTGAACGCGGTGACGGAGCTGGCCGACACGGGTGCGGGTCCGATACCGGTCGCGGCCGGCATCGGGCTGCGCGCCCCCCACGTTGCGCGGGTGCTCGCCGAGCGCCCGCGCATCGCGTGGCTGGAAACCCACAGCGAAAACCTGTTCGCCGCGGGCGGCGGCTTTCATGCGGCAATGAAAAAAATCCGCGCCGACTACCCGCTCAGCCTACACGGAGTTGGGTTGTCGCTGGGCTCGGCGGACGGGTTGAACCTTGCGCACCTTGGCCGGCTGCACGAGGTCGTGGACCGCTACCAGCCGGAATGGGTGTCCGAGCACCTGTGCTGGGGCGCGATTGGCGGGATGCACAGCAATGACCTGCTGCCATTGCCATTCACCGAAGCAGCGCTGCGGCTGGTCGTTGAGCGGATCGGTCAGGTGCAGGACGCGCTGGGCCGCCAAATCCTGGTTGAGAACGTCTCTACGTATCTGCGCTTCGAGGGCGGCGATTACCCCGAATGGGAGTTTGTGGCCGAAACCGTGCGGCGCAGTGGCTGCGGGCTCCTGTGCGACGTCAACAATATCTACGTCAACAGTATCAACCACGGCTTCGATGCACACACCTATCTGCGCGCCATGCCGCGTGCGGCGGTGCAGGAGATCCATCTGGCCGGCTTCACGGCTAAGGACAACCTGCCGGTGCCGCTGCTGATCGATTCACACAGCCGGCGGGTAGCGCCGGAAGTTTGGGACTTGTACGCGGAGGCGATTGCGCGGTTCGGGCCGGTGTCGACCCTGATCGAGTGGGATCAGGACATCCCCGAACTCGAAGTGCTGCTGGACGAAGCCGCCCACGCCCAGGGAGTGCTCGATGCACGCCGCGCCCTCGCTGCTTGATTGCCAGCGCCGGTTCATGGCCGCGCTGTACGCGCCGGACGAACCTGGGCCCATCGAGGCGATCGCGGGCAACGGGCTGGAGCCGGCGGCGCGAATGCGTATCTACCGCCACAGTTGCGAGGGCACCCAGGTCAGTGCGCTGCGCACCACGTATCCCGGGGTGCTGGCGCTCGTGGGCGACGCATTCTTCGACCAGTGCGCGCGTGGCTACCGGCGCGAGTACGCCTCGCACTCGGGCAATCTGCAGCTCTTCGGCGGTCACTTCGCGGACTACCTTGCGGCGGTGCCGGGGGCGCGCACGTTGCCGTACTTGCCCGACGTCGCGCGGCTCGAATGGCTGCGCCAGCAGGCCGTGCTGGCGGCGGATGCCAAAGCGTTGCCGGCCGTGGAGTTCGAACGCGCCATGGCGGTGCCGGAAAGCACCTTCGCGTTGCATCCGAGCGTGCAGCGTATCGCCAGCCGGCACCCGGTGCTGACGATCTTTCGGTACGCGATGGAGCCGGGGGGCGAGGGCCT
>JBOHYT010000290.1:0-10559 GCA_050738055.1 Rhodanobacteraceae bacterium | reverse complement strand
ATCGCGCTGCGGAACGCATCGTTGTTGGCTAACGCCATCCGGAACGCATCGTTGCTGGCCAGTGCACTGCGGAAGGCGTCGTTGCGGGCCAATGCGGTGCGGAACGCGGCGCTGTTTGCCAGTGCCGCGCGCATCGCATCGGTTCGCGCGATCGCCGAGCGCAGCGCGTCGGGACTGGCCAAGGCCGAGCGCATCTCGCTGCTCGCGATCGCACTACGGAACGCATCGCTCTGCAGCAGCGTCATGATCGCCGGGTCGTGGATGATCTGCTGGTAGGTATCAGTCTGGACGAACTTCGCGACACTCTGGTCGCCGAGCTGAATGTCGCTGCTGCTCACCTGGCTTGCCTCGTAGCGGTGTGCGGGCGCGATCGTCGCCGCCGCCATTTCGCGGTTGCCGGACGGAAGGCCGTTGCCGAAATAGGCGACGCCGCCTGCCACCACAACGATGGCAATTGCCAGACCCGTGACCAGTGCCTTCTTCTTTGTCGTCATGGTGCTCATCGACTTGTTCCTCTGCTGTTGCGAGTGGATGAAATCCGGTTGGTGACGGGAACGTCTGACGCCCGTCCTTCCAAACCCAATACGCCGGACGATCGGGAAGGTTGGTGAATTTTCGTCGGCCGACGATTGCGCTTCGGTCACTGGGCGGCGCCAGGCCATCGCGAGGATCCGTTGGTGCAGGGATTCCGGCGGCGCCGGCACCGGCGCGGCGCGCTCCAGGATCGCGGCGAGTTCGCGCAGTTCCGCCCGCAAGGCGCGCAGGTCGGGCGACCGGGCCAGCGCGCGCGCGAGCGCGGCCTGGTCGGCGGCGTTCAACTCGCCATCGAGATCGGCATGCAGCCATTCCATTTCGCGCGGATCGATCACGCCGTTTTGACTCCCTGGGTGCAGAGTTTTTCGCGCAACAGCATTCGGGCGGTGTGGAGCCGCGACTTGACGGTCTTTTCCGGGATGTCGAGGATTTCCGCCATTTGCCGGTAGCTGCATTCGGAGAAGTGCCGCAACACGATGACCGCCCGGTATTCGTCCTGCAGAGACATCAGCGACGCCTGTATCAAGTCGTGCATCTGTTGGTTCCCGACCAGCTCGTCGGGTCCACGTTCACTGCCGGCAAACGTCAGGTCATCGACCGGGTCTGTCGAAGCCGCTGTGCGTTTGCGTTGTTCCAGCCGGTCGATCGATTCGTTGACCGCGATCCGGTAGATCCAGCTGAAAAGACGGTACTTCGGGTTGTAGCCGCGCAAGTGTTCGAACACCTTCAGGAACACGTTCTGGGTGGCATCCGCCGCCTCCGTGGCGTTTCCGAGCATCCGGTACGCCACGTTGAACATCGGCCGTTCGTAGCATTGGACCAACTGCTCGAACGCGGTGCGGTCGCCACGCATCAAGCGTGGCACCAGCGCCAGATCCTGTTCGTCACCCATAACTACGGCCCGGCGAAGAAAAAGTTGGCGCGACACGCGGCGGTGCCGCGTCCCTCAGCCGCGTCCGGCAGCGTCCGTGATCGTGAACAGCTTGTCCATGCCCGAATAGCGAAACACGTCCTTGACGTGCGGGTTGATATTGACCAGGCGCAGCCCCGCTCCCGCCACCATCATCCGCTTGTGCGTCTTCAGCAGCACCCCCAGCCCCGCGCTGGAGATGTACTCGAGGCCCGATGCATCGATGACGCAAGGCGGGTCCACATTGTCGAGGAACGCCTGTGCATGGGCGGCCTCGCTCGCGTCCAGCCGCCCGTTCAGCAGCACCAGGTGCTGGTCGCCGAATCGAATGTCAAGCATGGCCGGGGACCACCCTTTTCATGAAGGTGACGCGGCTTTCGCGGTTGCGGTATTCATAGCGGATCGAGTCCACCATCTTGGACACCAAGTACAGGCCCATGCCGTCCGGGCTCCGTTGCGCCAGGGGCGCATCGATGTCGAGCGCGGGCGGCTTGGTCGGATCGAACGGGTCCACGTCGTAGTCGGTCAGGCTGACCTCGAGCGCGGCGCCGGACACTTGCATGTACAACCGGATGGAACGATCGGTGCCACGGTTGTACTGGACCATGTTCACGAACAACTCCTCGACGGCGAGGTCCACGGGAGTCCGGATCGCCGCGTCGAGCTGCTGCTCCGCGAAAAAACGGTCGGTCGCCGCCACGATCGCCGACAGCTCATCGACCGAACGTTTGAACATCATTTCCACCGTGTTCCGCCTCCCCGCACAGCACCCGCTCGTCGCCCGGACCGCGCCGTTGACGTGGCACGCGCATGTCCGCCACTATAGGCCAATTCCGTGCACTGCGTCACACTTGGCGACGATGCGATCGGGCCGGCAATCCAGGCATGACGCGTCGTCGAACGGCAGAAAAGCCATTCCCGGCCGTTTTGTTGTCAACGGAGGACGCAAGACGGCGGCGCAGGGCGGCTCTTGACCCGCCGTCCGTTTCCTTTCGCACCATTCCACGAGCAATGGCGGGTCGAGACCCGCCTACGCCACGTGCAGCGAGCGCTTCGAGTCCTTGCTGCCGTGGATCACCGCGGAGCGCAGTTCTTCGGGGTCGAAATCATCGACATTGATGAACTCGGCGGTCGCGCGACGCAGGTGTTCCAGTTGCGCGCGCTCGGTTTCGCTGATCGCACCCTGCTCGGCGGCCTCGTCCAGTTGCTCGAAGTAGTCGTGTGACCGGATCGTGCCGGCCTTGACGGCTTTCAGGAACTTGCGTTCGACCGGTTCGGCGGCGACCACGTCGGGGAGCAGCGCGTGCATCCGCCCGACCGGATTGTTCGCGTTCGGCGTGAGATAAATGCCACGCACCAGCGCGTCGCGCGCGGCGTTGGGCGCGGTGATCAACGCGGCGACGCGGCGCCCGAGCCGGTCCGACGGCGGCACTTCGCGGCGCCCCAGCGGAAATACCAGCATGTGCACCAGCCACGCCACCGGGCGCACCGGGAAGTTGCGGATCACGCCATCCAGGGCCATCTGCATGCGCCACACCGATTCGTGGAACGCCCACGCCAGCAGCGGACGCTCCACTTCGGGGCGACCTTCGTCCTCGTAGCGTTTCAGCATCGCGGAAGCAATGTAGAGATACGACAGCACGTCGCCGAGGCGCGCGGAAATCTTTTCCTTGAACTTCAGCTTGCCGCCCAGCACACCCATCGCGGTGTCGGCGGTGAGCGCCAGCGCCGCGGAATAGCGGTTCAACTTGCGGTAGTAGCGACGCGTGTAGTCATCGCCGGGCGCCTTGCCGGTCCGGGCGAAGGTGATGCCCAGCACGAACGCACGCACCGCGTTGGAAATGCCGAAGCCGAGGTGCCCGAACAACGCCTCGTCGAGTTCGCGCAGTGCGCTCGCGCGGTCGGATTCCCGCACCGCGTGCATTTCCTTCAAGATCCACGGATGGCAGCGGATCGCGCCCTGTCCGAAGATCATCAGGCTGCGGGTCATGATGTTGGCGCCTTCCACCGTGATCGGGATCGGCGCCCCCTCCCACATGCGCGCGAGGTAATTCGAAGGCCCCATCTGGATGCCCTTGCCGCCGTGCACGTCCATCGCGTCCTGGATCACCTGGCGCCCAAGCTCGGTGGCGTGGCATTTGGCGATCGCGGAGGCGACAGCGGGCTTCTCGCCACGGTCGACCGCGGCGGCCGATGCCCGCGACAACGCCGCGACCGCATAGGAGTAGCCGCCGATCCGCGCCAGCGCCTCCTCGACGCCTTCGAAGCGCGCGACCGCGAGACCGAATTGCTTGCGGATTCGCGCATAGGCGCCGGTCGCCGCGACCATTGTGCGCACGAAGCCGGTCGCGCTCGAAGGCAACGAAATGCCGCGTCCCACCGACAGGCATTCCACCAGCATCCGCCAGCCGTGGCCCGCCATGTGCGGACCACCGATCAGGGTGTCGATCGGCACGAACACGTCCTTGCCGCGCAGCGGACCATTCTGGAACGGGATGTTGAGCGGGAAATGGCGTCGCCCGATTTCGAGTCCCTTCGTTTCGCGCGGAATCAGCGCGAGCGTGATGCCGAGGTCCTCCTCGTCATCGCCGAGCAGATGCTCGGGGTCGTACATCCGGAACGCCAGGCCGACCAAGGTCGCGACCGGCGCCAGCGTGATGTAACGCTTGTCGAACGTGAGCTTGAGGCCCAGCGTGCTGCGGCCCTCGACGGTTTGCCGGCAGACGATGCCGTAGTCGGGAATCGATGTCGCATCGGAACCCGCGTACGGACCAGTCAGCGCGAAGCACGGCACGTCGCGACCGTCGGCGAGGCGCGGCAGGTAATGGTTCTTCTGTTCTTCGCTGCCGTAACGCAGCAGCAGTTCCGCCGGCCCGAGCGAGTTCGGCACCGCAACCAGCGACGAGAGCGTCGCCGAAATGCTGGACAGTTTTTGCAGCACCGCCGAATGCGCCGTTGCGGAGAACTCGAGCCCGCCGTACTGCTTCGGGATGATCATCGCGAAGAAACCGCGGTGCTTGATGAAGTCCCAGATTTCCGGCGGCAGGTCGGCAAGTTCGTGGGTGATCTGCCAGTCGTCGACCATCCGGCAGAGCTCCTCGCACG
This sequence comes from Rhodanobacteraceae bacterium, assembly GCA_050738055.1. Lineage (GTDB taxonomy): Bacteria > Pseudomonadota > Gammaproteobacteria > Xanthomonadales > Rhodanobacteraceae > 66-474. The sequence goes on along the minus strand of JBOHYT010000290.1, from coordinate 6,010 downwards.
GGCCATCGAGGAACGCCTGCTCCTCGGCGGAAAGTTGCGGTTTCGGCTCGCCCAGCAGCCGTGACCAGTCGGGCTTACCAGAGAACAGCTCGCCCTCGAAACCGACCGTGCCGGCGTCCAGCGCGACCTGCTCGGTCTCGGAGATTTTCGGCAGGACGCGTTTCAGAACCTTCAACAGCGGCGCGGCGAACAACGCACGGCGGAGCGGCGTCGCGTTCAACGGCAGCGCGACCAGCACCACGAAGATGCCGAGCAGCACCCACATCGGCGTCCAGCCGCCGAGCCCGAACCCCACCACGAGAATGGTGACGATGGTCGCGAGCGTCCATTCCCACAGGCGCGCGCGGGAGTACGCGCACACGAGCGAAACGATCAGCGCGCAGACGATGATGACGATGGTACTCATGGCTACGGTCCGTTGACGGCGCTCGAAGCGGGCGGCGCTGCTCCTGCGGCAGACCTCCCGCCGGTATCGCGGCTTTCCCGTACCCGCGACGGTGCGGGATCGAGCGATTCCAGGAAGGATGCACTGGCAGCGGTGAACGCGCCGTGGTCGTCGGTGGCCACCGCGTGCGTGGCCTCGGGCAACTCGATGTGCCGCGCAGCCGGCACGTTGTGCAGGAATTCCTCGACGGTGCGCTCGGACACGACGTCGCTGCGACCGCCCGACAACAGCAGCACGGGTACGTCGATGTTGCGCGCGGCTTCGACCAGCCGCTGCTGGTGGCGCTGACCTTCCACGGCAACGGTGTCGAGCAGCGCCGGATCCCACTGCCAGCGCCAGCGTCCGTCGTCATCGCGGCGCAGCAGCTGCGTCAGCTCTTCTCCGGAGCGCGCCCGCCCGGGCGCATATGCAGCGACCTCGCGTGCGGCCTCCTCGGGCGAGGCAAAACCATCCCGATGCGCGCGCATGAACGCAAGGATGCGCTGCACCCCGGACGCTTCCCAGCGCGGCGCGATGTCGACCAGCACCAGCGCGCGAAACGGCGCGCGGAACGGTTCGGGCCGCACCTCGCCCGCCGCGATGATCGCGAGCAGGCCGCCCATCGAATGCCCCACCATCACGGGCGATTCGCCCAGCGACGCGGTCACCGCGAGCAGGTCCGCGACGAACTGTTCGAGCCGATATGCGCCATCCGGGAGGCGATCGCTGTCGCCATGTCCGCGCGCGTCGAACGTGACCGTTCGCCAGCCCCGGCGCGCCAGTGCCGCGGCCGGGCGCGCCCAGATCCTGCGGCTCTGGCCGAACCCGTGGGCGAACAGCACCGGTCGCGCGCCGATCGGACCGCGGCTTTCGACTGCCAACGTCAATCCGTCCGCCGTGGCGAGCCGGCTCGATCTGCCCTTGGTGGCGAGCGGAAACTTCTCCATACGCGCAAGTATGGATTTGCACCGCGCATCTGTCAATACGCTACAGTACGGTCATGAATTTGCCTGCAGCTTCGCCGAACTTGCCCGGGGAAAACACGCGACGCACCGGCGCGCACGCGCGGCTGTCCGCGACCGACTGGGAGCACGGCGCGCTGGCGATGATCGCGGAACAGGGGGTGGCCGCGCTGGCGGTCGAAGCGCTGGCGCGCAGGCTTGGGGTCACCAAGGGCAGCTTCTACTGGCACTTCCGGAACCGCGAGGCGTTGCTGTCGGCGGCATTGAACCGGTGGGAAGCCGACGACGAGCGCGAATTGCAACACCACATCGACGCCGCCGACGAACCGCGTGAACGCCTGCGCGAATTGTTCCGCTGGGTGTCCGGCGAGACCCAGTCACATCGGATTTATGCTGCACTGCTGCAAGCGCTGGACCACCCACTCGTGAAGCCGCTGATGACCCGCGTTTCGCAGCGCCGCATGGATCTGCTGACGCTGGCGTTCCGGCAGGCCGGCCTCGGCCGCGACGATGCCCGCCACCGCGCGCGGCTCACCTACGCCGCGTACGTGGGATTCCTGCAACTCAACCTCACGCTCGAAATGCCGCACCTTTCGCACGAACAGTATGAAGCCTACGTCGAACACGTAATCCGGGCTTTAGTACCCGCGCAGAGCTGAGGCAGTGCGTACTGCATGCTGCACCTGCACAACCGTGATGCCGGCCACGTCTTGCAAACATCGGAGGCGGAGTTTACCGTCAGAAACCCACCTCTTCAGGATGGCGCAGCCGCGCCGAACCCCCATGCCAAGCAAACTCGACGCGTTGAACCGCTGGGTTGATGGTGTCGCCAAACGGACTCGGCCCGATCACATCCACTGGTGCGACGGCTCCGATGCCGAGTATGACAAGCTGGTCGCCGGCATGCTGGAAACCGGCGAGCTGATTGAACTCAACCAGCAGAGCCATCCACACTGCTATCTGCACCGCTCCGATCCCAGGGACGTCGCGCGCGTCGAGAAACTCACCGTCATCTGTACCAAAAACCAGGACGACGCCGGCCCCAACAACAACTGGATGGAGCCAGCCGCGGCGCACGCGAAGATCGACGCGCTGTTCGAGGGCTGCATGCACGCCCGCACGATGTACGTGGTGCCCTACTGCATGGGTCCGATCGGCTCGCCGTTGGCGCGCTGCGGCGTCGAGATCACCGACAGCCGCTACGTCGTCGCCAACATGCGCATCATGACCCGCATGGGCACCGCGGCGCTCGAGCGCATCGAGCGCGAGGGACGCTTCATCAAGGCGTTGCATTCGATCGGCGAACTCGATCCGGAACGCCGCTGGATCATGCACTTTCCCGAGGAACTCTCGATCAAGTCCTACGGCTCGGGCTACGGCGGCAACGCGCTGCTCGGCAAGAAATGCCACGCGCTCCGGATCGGCTCGTGGCAGGCGCGGAGCGAGGGATGGCTGGCCGAGCACATGCTGATCGTCGGCATCGAGAGCCCGAAACACGAGATCCGCTATATCGCGGCGGCGTTCCCCTCCGCCTGCGGCAAGACCAACCTCGCGATGCTGATCCCGCCCGAGGGGTATCGCCGCGAAGGCTGGAAGGTGTGGACGGTCGGCGACGACATCTGCTGGATGCGGCCGGGCAAGGATGGCCGGTTGTACGCGATCAATCCCGAAGCCGGGTTTTTCGGCGTTGCGCCGGGAACGTCGCAAAAGACCAATCCTAACGCACTGGAGATGTTGCAGCACGACACGATCTTCACCAACGTCGCGGTCACCAGCGACGGACAACCTTGGTGGGAAGGCCTGGACGATCGCACGCCCGCCAAGGACTGGCAGGGTCGTGACTATGATCCTGCCAACGGCCCCGCCGCGCATCCCAATTCGCGCTTCACCGTGCGCGCGAACCAGTGTCCGAGCTGGTCGCCGGAAGCCGAAAACGGACAGGGCGTGCCGCTCGACGTGATCGTGTTCGGCGGCCGCCGCGGATCGCTGGTGCCACTGGTGTTCGAGGCGCGCGACTGGACCCACGGCGTACTGGTCGGCGCATCGATGGCCTCGGAACCGACCGCCGCGGCAACCGATGTCGGCGTCAACATCCGCCGCGATCCGATGGCAATGAAACCGTTCTGCGGCTACAACTACGGCGACTACTTCGCGCACTGGCTGTCGTTCGATCAGCCCGACGCGAAGCTGCCGAAGATCTTCCACGTCAACTGGTTCCGCAAGAGCAAGAACGGCAAGTTCCTGTGGCCGGGATTCGGCGAGAACATGCGGGTGCTGGAGTGGATGCTGAAACGGGCGGCGGGCGACGTCGATGCCGTCGAGACCCCGATCGGCAATGTGCCAGACGCCGACGACCTCAATCTCGAAGGACTGCACCTCGCCGACGGCGCCACCACGGAACTGTTCCGAATCGACAACGCCGACTGGCGCACCGAGCAGGAAGCGATCGGCGAATACCTCGAAGGCTACGGCGAGCACCTTCCCGAAAAACTGCGCACCGAACACCAGCGCATCGTCGACGCCCTCGACGCCGGGGCCGCGAAGGACACGCCGGCCGCAGCAGCGCCCGTCCGCGCCGCGGCGGCGAACTGATCTGGGACTGCCGCCAGTCCGGTCGGCAACACGCGCAGGCCGGATCAAGCCGCGTGAGCGGCGGATCCGGCGCTTCGCGCCTTGATCCGCCTTACGGCGTACGAGCGGGAGCGTCGAGTTCGCGGCAGCGTAGGGCGGGTCTTGACCCGCCGGCATCATCGTTAACCTGCGCTCTCGCGCGGCGCATCCGGCTGCGCTTCCGGCGCGGCGCGGCGGAAGGCTTCGAGTTCGCGGCAGGCGGCGTCGATTCGCACGATGCTCGGATGGCGGTCCAGCGAGACATTGAAACGACGTGCGTTGTAGACCTGCGGAACCACGCAGCAGTCGGCCATGCCGGGCGCATCGCCTTCGCAGAACCTGTCCGTGTGATCGCTGGCGGCCAGCAGTGTCTCGATCGCCTCGAAGCCGACCTCGATCCAGTGCCGCGACCAGGCGAGCTTCTGCTCGTCGTCCACGCCGAGGGTCCCTTGCAGGTATTGCAGCACCCGCAAGTTGCCGAGCGGATGGATGTCGCAGGCAACCATCTGCGCCAATGCTCGCACCCTCGCCCGCGCGAACGGATCACGCGGCAGCAACCGCGGCGTATCGGGATACGCTTCTTCCAGGTATTCGATGATCGCGAGCGACTCGCGAACGACTTGGTCGCCGTCGACCAGGGCCGGAACCAGTTGCTGCGGATTGATCGCGCGGTACGCATCGTGGTGCTGCTCGCCGCCGCCTTTGACCAAGTGCACCGGCGCGATTGCATACTTGAGACCCTTCAGGTTCAACGCGATGCGCACTCGGTACGCGGCGCTGGATCGCCAGTAGCTGTACAGCGTGCGGGTGTCCGCCATGGCGCTCTCTCTCCGCGAACGAAACCGCCAGCCTAATGCAATTGCGCGCCGGCGGCGCCGCGCCGACAATGTTTGATTCCGCAACGCGCTCGCTCCTTCGGCTCCCATGTACGGACACTCGCCATGACCTTCATCCGCATGAATGATCTCGACCTCAAGGGCAAGCGCGTGTTGATCCGCGAGGATCTCAACGTACCGATCGACGACGGGAAGATCTCCTCGACCCAGCGCCTCGACGCCGCGCTGCCAACGATCCGCAAGGCGCGCGACGGGGGTGCCGCGGTCATGGTGATCTCGCACCTCGGGCGCCCGAAGGAAGGCGAGTTTGACGAAAGCCAGTCGCTCGCGCCGGTGGCGAAATGGCTATCGGGCCAGCTCGGCGACGAGGTCCGGCTCGAGCGCGATTACCTCGATGGCGTCGCGGTGCAGCCGGGCGAAGTGGTGCTGCTGGAAAACTGCCGGATGAACGTCGGCGAGAAGAAGGACGACGATGCCCTCGCGAAGAAATACGCGGCGTTGTGCGAGGTGTTCGTGATGGATGCGTTCGGTACCGCGCATCGCGCGCAAGCCTCGACCCACGGCGTCGCGAAGTTCGCGAAGATCGCGTGCGCGGGTCCGCTGCTCGCCGCCGAGCTCGATGCGCTCGGCAAGGCGCTGCAGGACCCTGCGCGCCCGCTGCTCGCGATCATCGCGGGCTCCAAGGTATCGACCAAGCTCGAACTGCTGCAGAATCTGGTCCAGCGGGTCGACCAGTTGATCGTGGGCGGTGGCATCGCCAACACCTTCATCGCCGCCAGCGGCCGCAGAATCGGCAAGTCCCTGTCGGAACCCGACCTGATCGATGCCGCACGCAAAGTCATTGCCGCGGCGGCCAAGCGCGGCGCGGACGTGCCGATCCCGACCGACGTCGTGGTCGCCAACGAATTCGCGGCCGATGCGAAGCCCACGGTCAAGCCGGTCGATCAGGTGAAGGACAACGAGATGATTCTCGACATCGGCCCCGACACCGCGCAACGCTACGCCGACCTCGTGGCCAAGGCCGGCACGGTGGTGTGGAACGGACCGGTCGGCGTGTTCGAGTTCGACGCGTTCGGGCACGGCACCGAAACGCTCGCCCATGCGATCGCCGATTCGAAGGCGTTCTCGATCGCCGGCGGCGGCGACACCTTGGCCGCGGTCGACAAGTACGGCGTCGC
>JBOHYT010000289.1:0-1677 GCA_050738055.1 Rhodanobacteraceae bacterium | reverse complement strand
GGTCAAGCCGGGCGATGCCTCGCAGATTCCCGCGCAAGCCCAAGGTTTTTTGCGCGAGCAGATGGCGCGCGCCTACGGCAACGCCGACATCGAGTCGTTCCTGGAGGTGCTGCGCAAGCACAGCAAGATCGAGATCGCCAAGCAGCGGCTGTAATGCGGGAAGACGGGAGACGGGAGACGAAAGCCGGATTCCACCGTGGGGTGGCGATTTGTCGTGCCAAATTGAAAACCGGAGTGCACTGTAGGAACGCTGGTGACCGATTCCGGGATTTTCCCGTGGAATTGCGGATCAGGATTCGATTCAAAACACCGCGCGTGCTGGCCATCGACGAGCTCAAGATCGTCAGTGCATACCGATATCGTGACGTGATCCGCGAGATCCTGCCGAAGGCGAGGATCGTGGTAGACCGGTTCCACGTCGAACGGATGGCCAACGAGGTTATCGAACTGACGCGCACTGATGCGGACGCACAGTCGGCGCCCCGCTTGCATCCAGATCAACTTCCGGGTTCGGCAAGTACCGGCCCATAGCCGTCATACGACACCTCGATCAGGTTGCCTTGAAGCCGCCGTTTCAAGACCGTCACGGCCCCAGGCGAACGGCGGCTGCGCAGCCTCCGTTCGCCCGGGGCCGTGACGGGGGCTGTGGGACGTGCCGATGATGGCTCGCTGGACGCCGGTGCTTCGCGCGTCGGCGCCTGTCGCGGCTGCCGCCGCTGCTACGGTTGCGCGGTGGTGGCCGCGCTGGCGGGCGCCGTGACCGTCGCGGTGTTGGTGGTGTACTCCCTGGCCAGTGTCTGGAAGTGCGGGTCGGCGCGCAGCACGAGGTAAAGCGGATTGACGGCGAGGTCGCCACATCCCGCCGGCTGGGCCTGGCAAAAGGTTTCCAGAAGTTGCAGCGCAGGCTTGGCCTGGCCGAGCGCGAGGTACATCTGCATGAGATTGCCCGCGACATCCGGATTGGACTGGTGGCGGCTCAAGTCCTTGAGCGCGGCGAGCGCCTGCGGGCGCAGCGTCGGATCGACCAGCGCCCGATAGGTGAGGGTGCCCGCCGCGACCTGCTGCCGATCAATGTCGGTGGCGGGCTCGACCGCCGCGAACGCTCCGGCGATCTCGTCATCCTGGTGTGTTTGCTGGTATGCGAACGCGAGATAAAAGGCGCTGTCCACGCCCTGGGGATCGAGCCGCAGCACAGCATTGGCCGCCTGGATTTCATGCGCCCAATCGCCGAGGTCCTGGGCATAGACGGCCACATTGTTCCAGGCGGTGGCATTGGCGGGATCAACCCGCGTGGCTTCCTGCGTCTGCGCCAACGCCTGCTTCAGCGGCAATACGTTTCCATAATCCAGATGCGCGCTGGCATTGCTGGGATCGAGCGCCAGCGCCTTCTGGTATTCCGCGCGGGCCTTGGCGATATTGGGCGGGTCGGTGCTGGAATCCGTGTTGGCCAAGGCCACCCACGCATCGGCATTGCGCGGGTCGAGCGTCAGCGCCCTTTCGGCTGCCGCGCGGATCGTCGGCAGCGTGGTCGCCAGCGGCAGGTCGGAGTATTCGGTCAGGTCAAGCAGCGCGTGCGCCAGCCCCGCGTGCGCCTCGGCGTAATTGGGGTCGAGTTGAATCGCCTGCTCGAAATCCCGGCGCGCGGCGGCGAGGCTCGCGGCATCGAGCTTGTCCATG
>JBOHYT010000288.1:0-3528 GCA_050738055.1 Rhodanobacteraceae bacterium | reverse complement strand
AAACTGGCCCCGCTCGCGCTGGGCATCCTGCTCGGCATCGGACTCGCGACCGGCAGTTGCGGCACCGCCCTCGCCGCCGACGCATCCCCGCCTGCCGCGCAGACGCAACCCGGCACTATCACCCGCGCGACACTCGACAACGGCCTGCGCGTGGTGATCTTGCGCGACACGCTCGCGCCGATGGTCACGACCCAGATCACCTACCTCGCCGGCAGCTACGAGACGCCGAAGGGTTTTCCGGGTACCGCGCACGCGCTCGAACACATGATGTTCCGCAATTCGAAGGGCATGACCGGCGCGCAGTTGAATGAGATGACCGGCAAGATGGGCGCGGAAAACAACGCCTTCACCACCAACGACGCAACGCAGTATTTCTTCGTCGCGCCGGCGCAGTACACTGACATGCTGCTCCGGATCGAATCGATCCGGATGCGCGGCGCCGACCTCACCGACGCGGACTGGGACCTCGAGAAAGGCGCGATCGAACAGGAGGTATCGCGCGACATCTCGCAACCCGATTACCTGGCATTCGAGCAGGCGGAGAAGTTCTTGTACGCCGGCACCGGCTATGCCGAGGACGCGCTGGGCTCGCGGCCGTCGTTCGACAAGACCAACGGCAAGATCCTCCAGAAGTTCTACAACCAGTGGTACGTGCCGAACAACGCAATCCTGGTGGTCGTCGGCGACGTCGATCCGCAACAGACGCTCGCCAGGGTGAAGGAGCTGTTCGGCCCGATCCCGAAAGGCACGATCCCCGCGCGGGCGCCCGTGAAGCTGGAGCCGTTCAAGCCGCAGACCATCAACAAGACCACGCCGGAGGCGACCGGCACGGTGCAATACGTGTACCGGATGCCGGGCCAGCAGTCGAAGGATTACGCCGCGATGCAGGTGCTGCTGGACGTGCTCAACAACGCGCGCAGCAGGCTTTCCGACCTCGCCGCGCAGGGTAAGGTGCTGTCCGCCGACGCCTGGTCGCAACCGTTCGTGCACGGCGGCCTCGCCGTGGTGGAAGCCGGCTTCCCGAAGGGCGGCGACGGCAAACCGACGGCAGCGCATCTCGATGGCGTGATCGGGGGACTGCTGAAGAACGGCGTGTCGCCCGATCTGGTGGAAGCCGCCAAGCGGCAGGAAAAGGCCCAGTTCGAGTTCAGCAAGAACAGCGCGATGAACCTCGCGGAGAGCTGGTCGCAGGCGCTCGCCTGGCAAGGGCTCGATTCACCGAAGGAAGCGCTCGATCAGATCCTCGCCGTCACGCCCGAAGACGTCGACCGCGTCGCCCGCGAATACCTGAAACCGGACCAGCGCGTCACCCTGGTGCTGACGCCGAGCCCGAACGGCAAGCGTCCGCCCAACAGCCAGGGTTTCGGCGGCACCGAATCGTTCGCCAGCAACGACAAGCTGGACGCGCCGTTGCCCGCGTGGGCGACCGCACAACTCGCCAAACTGGAAATGCCGCACTGGACGCTCGACCCGGTCAGGATGAAACTCGACAACGGCATTACCCTGATCGTGCAACCGGAAACCATCAGCAAGACCGTCACCGTGATGGGCCGCGTCGACAGCAACGAGGACCTGCAGGCGCCCAAGGGCCAGGAAGGCGTGAGCAAGCTGCTCGGCTCGCTGTTCGACTATGGCACCACCACCCTGGACCGTGCGGCGTTCCACAAGGCGCTGGATGAAATCGCCGCGACCGAAACCGGCGGCAGTGATTTCCGGCTGGCGGTGCCGAGCGAACACTTCGACCGGGGCATGCAACTGCTCGCCGACGACGAGTTGCACCCGGCGCTGCCGCAACAGGCATTCGGCGTGCAGCAGAAGACCCTCGCCCGCACCCTCGCCGGCAAACTCCAGTCGCCGCAGTACAAGATGATGCGCGCGCTGTACCAGGGCCTGCTGCCCGCGGGCGACCCGGGCCTGCGCGAGGCGACACCGGCCACGGTCGACAAGCTGACGCTCGCCGACGTCAAAGACTATTTCGCCAACGTGTACCGCCCCGACATGACGACCATCGTGATCGTCGGCGACGTGACACCCGCACAGGCCAAGGCGGAAGTCGAGAAGGTGTTCGGCGGCTGGAAGGCGACCGGCCCGAAGCCGGACGTGATCCCGAAACCGGTGCCCGTGAACCCCGCCGTCTACACCGTGGTGCCGAACGCCTACGCCTCACAGGACCAGGTGATGATGGGCCAGATGCTCGACATGAACCTCCACAACCCCGATCGCTACGCGCTGCAACTCGGCAACGAGGTATTGGGCGGCAACGGATTCGCATCAAGGCTGATGGTCGACATCCGCGTCAAGCACGGCTATGCGTATGGCGCGGGTTCGGGCCTCCAGTTCGACCGCTCACGCTCGGTCTTCTATGTGCGTTACGGCAGCGACCCGGCCAAGGTCAAGCCGGTCGACCAGCTCGTCCACAAGAACATCGACGAGATGCGCACCACGCCGGTCAAGGCCGACGAACTCACGAATGCCAAGCAGGCGCGGATCCGTTCGATCCCGGTGGGGGTCTCCAGCGTCAACCAGATCGCGCGCTCGCTGCTCACCTGGAGTTACAAGGGCGAACCGCTCGACGAACCGATGGTGGCCGCGCGGCACTACCTCGACATGAGCACCGGACAGGTGCAGGACGCATTCCGGAAATACATCCAGCCCGCGCATCTCGTTCAAGTGGTGCAGGGACCGACGCCGAAGCAGCACTGATGGGAGTCGCGCGACACACGGTGTAGGCCGGCTCAAGCCCGCAGGGCGGAACCGGCAGTCCAGGGGCTGGCAGGAATGCCGGCTCCGTCGCTACGCTCCTTGAGCCGGCCTACCGATTCGAGGCCGGCGCGGCAAGGTAATGCCGCTCGCCGCGGGCGGGATCGAAATACACCGCGGTCATCACGCCGGTTTCGGGATCGACGAAGCGTTCGCCGGTACCGGTCCAGCGCGGATCGGGGCGGTCGCTGCGGACCGGCTTGTAGCGCCAGCGCTCGATCGCAAGCGCGACGATCAGGAACAAGCCGCCGATGATCAGTTGCGGCAGGAAGACCGCGAGCACTCCGCCGACCAACAGCGCGATCGCCGCGGCCAGGAGCAACAACGCACCAATCACGTAGAGAGCGACGGAAAGCACGACGTCAGGCCGGTTCGATCACCACTGCCGTCCCGTACGCCACGATCTCGCTCATGGTCTGGCCGATCTCGGACGAATCGAACCGCATCATCACGATGGCGTTCGCGCCCATTGCGGTGGCGTTGAGCACCATCCGGTCCACCGCCTGCCGCCGGCTCTGCTCCAGAAGCTGGGTGTATTCGTGGATCTCGCCGCCCACGATGGAGCGCAACCCTGCCATGATGTTTCCGCCCAGCCCGCGCGAACGCACGACGACGCCGAAGCATTGCCCCAGCGTTTCGACCGTTTTGTAACCGGCGATGTTTTCGGTGGTGACGACGAGCATGCCCAGCCCTCCTGCGCGCAGATGCGAATCTTGGCGCGAATCGACCCGCGCTTCAGCGCAAAATGATATGTGATAGAGGTAGTCC
>JBOHYT010000287.1:0-6493 GCA_050738055.1 Rhodanobacteraceae bacterium | reverse complement strand
GCTTTCCCGGGGCCGCCTCTGCCGCGGGTTGCAACGGAACGGCCGCGTGGAACCGCTTCACGTTTCCGCATCGGGGAAGTTCGATGCGCGGGCACTTCCCTGTGCCGAAACAAGGGCGGCGGGAGGGTTCCCGCGGCTTCGGATTTCTTGCTATAATTGACAGTTTGCCGAGCCGGCAAACGCATTCAAGGTGGAGCATCCACAACATGGCACGTATCGCGGGCGTCAACCTGCCGGTCAACAAACACATCTGGGTCGGGCTGCAGAGCATCTACGGCATCGGCCGCACCCGTTCGCGCAAGCTCTGCGAGGCGGCCGGCGTCGACCCGACGGCGCAGGTCAAGTCCCTTTCCGAGGGCGAGGTCGAGAATCTGCGTCGTGAAGTGGCGAAGTTCAGCGTGGAGGGCGATCTGCGCCGCGAAGTCGGCATCAGCGTAAAACGCCTGATGGACTTGGGCACCTATCGCGGCCTGCGCCATCGCCGCGGATTGCCCGCGCGCGGTCAGCGCACCCGCACCAACGCGCGCACCCGCAAGGGTCCGCGCCGCGCCATCAGGAAATAATGCCAAGCTGGCGCAGCCAGCCACTCGGCGTACCGAACACAGTTCAACCGGACAACCCATGGACAAACCAGCTTCCAAGTCGAAGAAGAAGACCAAGCGTGTCGTCACCGACGGTGTCGCCCACGTGCAGGCTTCGTTCAACAACACCATCGTCACGATCACCGACCGCCAGGGTAATGCATTGTCCTGGGCGACTGCCGGTGGCGCGGGCTTTCGCGGTTCGCGCAAGTCGACCCCGTTTGCCGCGCAGGTGGCGGCCGAAAAGGCCGGCCGCGTGGCGCTGGACTACGGCGTGAAGTCGCTGGAAGTGCGCATCAAGGGCCCGGGCCCGGGCCGCGAGTCGGCGGTGCGTTCGCTGAACGCGCTGGGCTACAAGGTCACCAACATCGTCGACGTCACGCCGATCCCGCACAACGGCTGCCGTCCTCCCAAGAAGCGGAGGGTGTGACATGGCCCGTTATCGTGGTCCCACCTGCAAGCTGGCTCGTCGCGAAGGCGCAGATCTGTCGCTGAAGAGCCCCGCGCGCGCGATCGACTCCAAGTGCAAGTTCGACAACAAGCCCGGCCAGCACGGCGTCGGCACCCGTCGTTCGAGGCCGTCCGACTACGCGGTGCAGTTGCGCGAGAAGCAGAAGGTCAAGCGCATCTACGGTGTGCTCGAGCGCCAGTTCGGCAACTACTACAAGAAGGCCACCCAGTTGAAGGGTAACACCGGCGAGAACCTGTTGCGCATGCTGGAAGCCCGTCTCGACAACGTGGTGTACCGGATGGGTTTCGCGGTGACCCGGGCGCAGGCACGCCAACTGGTGTCGCACAAGGCGATCCTGGTCAACGGCAAGAAGGCCAACGTGCCGTCGCTCTCGATCCGCCCGGGCGACGAAATCAAGCTCACCGAGAACGCGCAGAAACAACTGCGCGTGCAGGAGGCCCTGAAGGTCTCCGAGAGCATGGACCTGCGTCCGGGCTGGGTCGAGTTCGATGCGAAGAACGCCGCCGGCGTCTTCAAGGTCATGCCGGATCGCGGCGACCTGCCCAGCGACATCAACGAAGCATTGATCGTCGAGTTGTATTCGAAGTAACGCGTTTGAGCCGGCGCGGCACGATGGTCCATCGTGCCAGGCGCCACCGACGCAGACCGGGCGACGTACGCCGTCCGGTGTTGAACCATCGGAGCGGCGAATCCTCGCGGCTCCACCAGTGATCTTCCGGAGTAGCCCATGGCAGTCTCTTCCACCCAGGATTTGCGCCCGCGCGGTCTCAAGGTCGAGCCGGTCGGACCCAACCACGCGCGCGTCGTGGTCGAGCCGCTGGAGCGCGGTTACGGCCACACCCTCGGCAATGCGCTGCGGCGCGTGTTGCTGTCGTCCATTTCCGGTGCGGCGATCGTCGAAGCCGAAATCGATGGCGTGCTGCACGAATACACCACGCTGGAAGGCTTGCAGGAAGACGTGATCGAGGTTCTCCTGAACCTCAAGGGCGTCGCGCTGCGGCTGAACGGCGCCGAGGAATCGACCCTCACCCTGTCGAAGAAGGGCAAGGGCGTCGTGACCGCCGGCGACATCACCACCGATCACACGGTCGAGATCGTCAACCCCGAGCACGTGATCTGCCACCTGACCAAGGACGTCTCGCTCAACATGCGCCTCAAGGCGCGTCGCGGCATCGGCTACCAGCCAGCCGTGAGCCGCGCGAATCCGGACGAGGAAGCGCGTCCCATCGGCCGCCTGCAGATCGATGCTTCGTTCTGCCCGGTGCGTCGCGTCGCCTATTCGGTCGATGCCGCGCGCGTCGAGCAACGCACCAACCTCGACAAGCTGGTACTGGATGTCGAAACCAACGGCACGGTCGCGGTCGACGAGGCGGTGCGTCAGGCCGCGCAGACGTTGCACGAACAGCTTTCCGTGTTCGGTGACTTCAAGAGCCGCGACCTGGCCGAGTCCGAAAAAGACAAGACCGGCGTGTCGCCGCTGCTGCTGCGCCCGATCGATGACCTGGAACTCACCGTGCGTTCGGCCAACTGCCTCAAGGCCGAGAGCATCTACTACATCGGCGACCTGGTGCAGAAGACCGAAGTCGAATTGCTGAAGACCCCGAACCTCGGCAAGAAGTCGCTCACCGAGATCAAGGACGTGCTCGGCGCCAAGGGTCTCGCACTCGGCACCAGGCTCGAGAACTGGCCGCCGGCGGGGATCGTGTCCGGGATGCAACTGGGCTGATAGAGCCGGGATTCGGGAATCGGGAATCGGGAATCGCAAAAGCCCGTTCGTCGCCGATTCCTGCTTCGTGTTTCAGAGTCGATGCGCAAGGGGAGAGATGGGTAGTCGAGCAACCGAACAGCGCCGACGATTCCCGATTCCCGATTCCCGATTCCCGATTCTCGATTCCCGATTCCCGAAAAATAGCGGACAACCGCGGAAACCCGGATGCACGTGCCGGTTTTCCATAACGATAAAGCGAGACACAAGCCATGCGCCACCTCAAATCCGGACGCAAATTCAACCGGACCAGTTCGCACCGCGAGGCCATGTACAAGAACATGACCGCATCGCTGATCAAGCACGAGCTGATCCGCACCACTCTGCCGAAAGCCAAGGACCTGCGCCGCGTCGCCGAGCCGCTGATCACGCTGGCCAAGGTCGATGGCGTCGCCAACCGGCGGCTGGCCTTTGCGCGCCTGCGCGACAAGCAGGCAGTCGGCAAGCTGTTCGTGGAACTCGGTCCCCGCTACCGCGAACGTGCCGGCGGCTACCTGCGCATCATCAAGTGCGGGAACCGCGTCGGTGACAACGCGCCGATGGCCTACGTCGAACTGGTCGGTCGTCCGCTGGCTGCCCCCGCCGAAGACTGATCCGCCATCACGGGCGCTTCACGAACCCGCACCGTGGCAAGCGGCCGCGGATGCGCAATGCGACGGCAAGCGGGGTGTCATTGTGACACCGGAATTGCATGTCACGGTCAGCCTTTCCTCCGAAGTTGCTGACAGGCGGGCGCAAAGGCGGTACCGTGGGGTGCTTGCTCCGGTCCTCGTTTCGACCATGAACCCTTTCCGTTGGCCTTTTCGTACCGCTTTCCTGATCGGATTCCTGATTTGCATCGGGCTGCTGGCGTACGCGCTGTACGCGGAGCAACAACTTCACCTCACGCCATGCAACCTGTGCGTGCTGCAGCGGGTCGCGTTCGTGTGGATGGCCTTGTGGTTCCTGGTAGGCGGCCTGCACGCACCACGCAGAGGGGGCCGCTGGGCGTATATCGTGCTGGTGCTGATCGCTGCGGCATTCGGCATCGCGATTGCGGCGCGCCAGTTGTGGCTGCAGTCGCTGCCCGCCGACCAAATTCCCAGTTGCGGCGCACCCTACAGCCTGCTGTTGCAGCAGGTCCACGCCGGTTCGCTGCCGCTTGGCAGGTTCGTCACGCTGATGCTCAGCGGCTCGGGCGACTGTGCGCAGGTGACGTGGCGCTTGCTCGGGCTTTCGATGGCCGGCTGGACGCTGATCTGGTACATCCTGCTCGGCATCTGGTCACTGCTGCCGCGCAAACGCCGCAACAAGCTCGGTGGTGCGCACCCGCTGCGCGCGATAGGAGATTGAGCATGGCCGTTCCGGAAAACACATCACACGCTCCGCTGCGCCCGGTTCGCGAGACGCAGTCGTGGCAGGTCGACGGCTGGCAGGCACGCCCGGCCGCGCAGATGCCCGTCTACGACGATCCTGTCGAGCTCCAGTCGGCGCTGGAGCGGCTGTCGCAGCTGCCGCCGCTGGTCACCTCGTGGGAGATCCTCGCGCTCAAGAACCTGCTGGCGGAGGCGCAGGAGGGCAGGCGTTTCCTGTTGCAGGGTGGCGATTGCGCCGAGACGTTCGCCGATTGCACCAACGAGGTGATCGCCAATCGTCTGAAGGTCCTGTTGCAGATGAGCCTGGTACTGGTGCACGGGCTCCGGATGCCGGTGCTGCGGGTCGGCCGTTTCGCCGGCCAGTATGCGAAGCCGCGCTCGACCGACACGGAAACCATCGGCGGAGTGACGCTGCCCACCTACCGCGGCGATCTGGTCAATGGTCCCGAATTCACCGCGGCGGCGCGCCGCCCCGATCCGATGCGGATGCTCGAAGGCCACGCTCGCTCGGCGATGACCATGAACTTCACCCGCGCGTTGGTGGATGGCGGCTTCGCCGATCTGCACCATCCCGAATACTGGAACCTCGCGTGGGTGGAACGTTCTCCGCTGGCCGCCGAATACCGGCGGATCGTGGAGGGTATCGGTGGCGCGGTGCATTTCATGGAAACGCTGGCGGGTCCGATCGTCGGTTTCATGAAGGTCGATTTCTTCACTTCGCACGAAGCGCTGCTGCTGCCTTACGAGCAGGCCATGACCCGGCAAGTGCCGCGGCAATGGGGCTGGTTCGACCTGTCCGCGCACTTCCCATGGATCGGCATGCGGACCGGGGCGCTGGATGGCGCGCACGTGGAATTTTGCCGCGGCATCCGCAACCCGATCGCGATGAAGGTTGGGCCGGCCATGCACGCCGACCAGTTGCAGCAGTTGATCGAGGCGCTGAATCCCGATGACGAGCCCGGCCGGCTGACGTTGATCCACCGCATGGGTGCGGGCGGCATTGGCCAGCATCTGCCGCCGCTGATCGACGCGGTCAAGGCGACCGGGCGTCGGGTGCTGTGGGTGTGCGACCCGATGCACGGCAATACCGAGAAGCTCGGCAACGGCGTCAAGACCCGGCGCTTTGCCAACATCCGCAGCGAACTGGAACAGGCCTTCGACATCCATGCGGCGGCTGGCAGCAAACTCGGCGGGGTGCACCTGGAATTGACTGGCGAGGACGTCACCGAGTGCATGGGCGGCGCGCGCAATCTTTCCGAGGCCGACCTCGGGCGTGCCTACAAGTCCACCGTTGATCCACGCTTGAACTACGAGCAGTCGCTGGAACTTGCGATGCTGATCGTGCGCAAATCGGGCCATCGGGGGACGTCGCAGGGCGGGTCTTGACCCGCCGCCCGCACCCCGAAGAGCAAAAACCTTCCTGATTCCCCACATAACGCATCCTCGGTATCCGAGGAAATCGGCGCCAGCGCGCGCTTTTCGAGCATTTGGTGGGTTTGGTCGCTGCGCCTCGTCGATGGGCGAACTTTGGAAAGCGGCTTGCCGCGCAGGGTTCAGCGGCTCGGAAACGTGGATGCGCAAGATGGGTAATCAGGTTTTGTTTTGCCCTCCCAACCGACGATGAGCAACGAGAGATAGTGCGATGGACGGTAGAGAGCACAAGGACGACCGGCGCCTCCATTGCCAATGCTGACCGCCAGATCCAGTTTCTCCGCGAATACCAAACCCGGCTGGTCGGGGACGTGGTGACCGGCAAGCTGGACGTACGCGAAGCCGCGACGCATCTGCTGGAAGAGGCCGAAGAACCGGAAGCGTTGGACAATGTACCCGACGCGTCGACGGACACAGACGAAGACGCCGTCGACCATGGAGGTGAGGCTGTGGACGAGGACTTCATTGATGCGGAAATGACCGGCGCATGACGATTCACGTTCGATCCTGGATACTTGTGCACGAGGGAAAGCAATGACCATCAGCAATACGGAGTTCCAGTCCCTGATCGACGACGCCAGCAAGCTGATCGATGGCGATATCATCTGGCAGGAGGATGAGGACCACTCGCCTTGCCTTGAATTTCGCGTTGAGGTGCGTTCGGCGATCGGATGGCCGTTGTTCGTGCGCGGCAGCGTCAATCCGCTGATCCAGGCCCTGTCCTACGCATTGATCTTGCAGACATCCGGGCGGATCTATGGTGCGGATCTATGGTTTGGATCTGGGCAAGGATCACCACAATCCACAGTGCAACCAGGTCGGCGAGAAACACAAGCATCGTTGGACGGATCAGTATCGCGACAAAGAAGCCTACGAGCCACGGGATATT
>JBOHYT010000286.1:0-2108 GCA_050738055.1 Rhodanobacteraceae bacterium | reverse complement strand
GCCTCAGGGTGGGAAGAAGCGCAAGGGGGATTGGACGGCGAATTGAAAGCAGCCAGAAAAACGCCCGGAACGGTGGGTCGGAACAGCGCTCAACGGCTGCCAGGAAAATGACTTGTGCCTAAAAATGCGCCATTCGGCCATAGGCCCGTGCCACTTGGGTGGGTGGCGTTTCTTTGGCGCGGCGCGTTCGGCGACCAGCGGGAGCGGCCACCTCGAATCTATATGTACAGGTAGTCGGCGACGCGGAGCGATGCCGGCAGGGTCGCGGCCTCTGCGGCCGCCGGCCCTTTAGGCCGCCGCTATTTGGCGACGATGCGGATGAGCTGCATGTTGCCGTTGCAGTTGGGGCAGACTTTGTAGATGGTGTGGCCCTGGGAATCGACGGAGGTGACGTAGCCGCGGCCGGCGCAGACGGGGCAGGTGTAGGGGGTGGTGGACATGGGCGTCAGAAATTTGAGCGCGACCATGCCCATGACGGCTTGGACGCGGGTGGAAATCGGGGCCTGATCCCACCACTGGGTGTCGCTGAGCGGCTTGATGTCGTTGGCGGTCGGCCCCTGCTGCTGCTGGCCGTTGGCGACCATGCCGCCGCCGTTGCTGTTGCCATTGTTGTAGGTGCCGCTGCTGTAGGTTCCGTTGGAACCGGTGTTGTTGGCGTAGCCGCCGTTGGAGCCGGTGTTGGAGCCATAGGGCGTGGCGGAGCGGCCATCGCGGCTCCAGCCGCCGGCCGTCTGGTTCTGGAGGGTCTGCTGCGAAGCCGAAAGCTGCGGGCGGTTGGAACCGCGGCCGTTGCCGCCGGTCTGGTAGAGCAGGAAGGAGCCGGGGCCGACATCGACGGTGAGCAGCTTGGTGAAATCCTTGGGCGCGATCACGTTGCCGTTTTCATCGACCTTGTAGACCCCGCTGGAACGGTCCTTCCAGTATTTTTCGACATCGGTTTCGGGGATTTTGAGTTTGGCGGCCACGCGTTCGAAGAGGTCCTTGGCGAAGCGATCGCCGTCGACCCACTGGCGGGCTTCCGCGTAGGTGATGTACTGCTTGTCGGCGTTGTTTTTGTTCAGGTCGATATCGACGATCTGCTGGACGTTGTGTTTGTCAATTTCGACGGTGCGGGTGTCGCCGCGGGCGGATTTGATATCGAGCGTGATGTGGTCGTCGGTTTCTTCCTTGAGCGCGCCTTCCCAGCTTTTGCCGTTGAAGCCGACGACGCGTTTGCCGGGCAGGGTGACGCCGGGGGCGGCCTTGGTGGAGACCTTTTCGCGGACCAGATCGCCCAGTTCGGCGTAGATGCCCTGCACGACCGCGGCCGAGGTGAAATCGCCCTTCTTTTTGGTGATGATGGCGATCAGCCCCTGGACGTAGGTATTTTTGGGGTGGTCGGGGAAGAGTTTCATGAAGCGTTGGGCGAGCGCGAGGGCGGTGCCCCAGTCTTCGGCGTTGTAGTTCATGTCGATCTGGCGGACGAGGTCGTCGCCGGCTTTGCGTTTGGACATGTCCTTCAATTCATCCTGGAGGCTCTGGATGCCGGGGTCGCTGGCGGGGTCGAAGTGTGAATCCATGGCGGCGGCCATGTCGAGTTCGTTGAGGCCCTGATCGGGCAGGTTGAGCTTGACGCAGAAGTTGGCCATTTTGAAGTGGTCTTTGGCGGTCTGTTCGCCAGCGCCGGTGAATTTGTGCCGGGTATAGATTTGCTCGTTGGTGTAGACCTGGGATTCGTAGACTTTGACGGGGTCGATGCTGGCGACTTCGGCGGGAGCCATGTTGAAGCTGGTGCCGCAGCTTTCCAACAGGTAGCGGCGCTGGTTCTCGGCGTTGGTCAGGACGGTGATGTGGCCGTAGTAAATGTGGCCATTTTTGAGCGTGACTTTGTCGGCGTCGACGCGGTCGCCGTAGACGGGGGTGTCGTCGATGGTGTCGATGCCGAACTGGCGGTAGAGCATCATGCGCTCGCCGCTGCTGGCGCCCGACCAGGGGAAGGTGAGCAGCGCGGGGTGATCGAGCAGGGCGCCTTTGAGCTTGAAGGTGAATTTATCGCTGTCGGAGCCGACGTACCAGCCTTCGAACTGCTGGCCTTTGTAGGTGATCATGATGGGCTGGCTGTCGGCGGG
>JBOHYT010000285.1:0-1119 GCA_050738055.1 Rhodanobacteraceae bacterium | reverse complement strand
GCCGCCGGTGGCGCCGGTGGCGCCGGTGGCGACGGGTGCGGCGGGGGCGGCAGTGGTGGCGGCGGGGCACGCTCCGTCCCACGGCGCGCAGCCGCAGGAATTTCTGCGCCTGATCGCTTCCATGGCGCAGCGCCTGCAGTTGGAATTGCTGGCCGAAGGCGTTCAGACACAGGCCGATTTCGATCTGCTCGGGCCGCTCGCCTGCCGCCTGGCCTGCGGTCCGCTGTTTTCGGAGCCGCTCAGCGCCGAGCGTTTTGCCGCGCTGCTGGCGCGGGACGCGCAATTGCCGACGCCGGTTGCCGCGCGCTGAGCAAACGCCTGGCGGGCAATCGTTCCGTCGGCGCGGCCCACGTTCCCCCTCAAGCGAAAAAGGAATCCGTTTACCCTTCGCGGGACCAGATTTCCACGTCCAGCGGCTGGCGCGCGTGCGTCTGCATCGCGCCGCGCAGGCGAGCTTCGCGTTTGAAGCCGGCCTTGCGCACCAGCTTCATTTTGTGCACCGATTCGCCGTCCACGTAAACGTGCACTTTTTTGCCTTCCAGCGGCATTGCTTCGATCAGTTGGAGGTTCAGTTTCCAGGTCGAAGGCAGGCTCCAGATGTCCAGGACATGGGGATGCCAACCGAAGCGGGGGTCGGCTTCAAGCTGCGCGTAGCCGATGCAGACGCCGGTTTTTTTGTGGGTCAGCACCTTGGCGGTGAAGGCCGGGTCCGGTTCACCGCTGACCTGGCGCAGGGCTCGCAGCAGCGGCTCTTCGGCGGTGCTCGGGCCGATCGACCGGTTCATCGCGGCGCGCAGCCGGCCCGGGCCGGGCAGGCAGAACAGGGCCACGGCAGCCGGAAAGCTGGTCCAATCGAAGGTCGTCACGGCCAGGTTGTTGCGCAATCCGCGCAGCGCGCGCTTCCAGAAATCGG
Source organism: Rhodanobacteraceae bacterium (assembly GCA_050738055.1). Classification (GTDB taxonomy): domain Bacteria; phylum Pseudomonadota; class Gammaproteobacteria; order Xanthomonadales; family Rhodanobacteraceae; genus 66-474. The sequence goes on along the minus strand of JBOHYT010000285.1, from coordinate 206 downwards.
CCTCGTTCGTGCCGTAGTAGATCATCGTGCCGTTTTTATCTTCGGTCCCGGCGAAGCCGTATTTCTGGTACAGCCGGTAGGGGTGCGAATCGAAGCCGGTGCCGAGGGTGACGAGCCGGACTTCGCGCTTGCGGAAGTCGGCCATCAGGCGTTCCATCAGCGCGTCGGCGGCGCCTTTGCGCCGTTCTTCGGGCAGCGTGAAGACG
>JBOHYT010000284.1:0-15990 GCA_050738055.1 Rhodanobacteraceae bacterium | reverse complement strand
GACGATTCTGGAAGGTTCGGTGCAAAAGGCCGGGAACGAAGTCCTTATCAACGTGCAGTTGATCAATACGAAGACTGACGCCCACATCTGGGCGCAGAGTTACCAGCGCACGCTGGACAACGTGTTTGGGGTCGAGGGCGATGTCGCCGAAAAAGTCGCGATGGCGTTGAAGGCCAAGCTCTCGCCCGCCGAGACCGCGCGTATCAACACGATACCAACCAGAAATCAGGCCGCCTACGATGCCTACTTGCAAGGCGAATACTACCGAACGCACACCGAGCTTCAGGACAATCTGCAAAAGGCGGCGGGGTATTACCGCAAGGCGGTGGCGCAGGACCCGAAGTTCGCGCTGGCATGGGCGCGGCTGTCAGAAGTACTGTCGTCAACGGCAAAAGATCCGCAGTTGTCCGACAACATCCAACAGGCGCTGGCTGCCGCCGCGCCGGCCAAGGCTGCACTGGATCGCGCACTGGTGTTGGCGCCCGATTCGCCCGATACGCAACTCGCCAAGGGGTGGTATCTCGATTATGTGGAGATGGATCAGGAGACTGCACGCGCGGTCTTCGAATCCGTATTGGCGAACCATCACAACAACGCCCAAGCATGGCTGGCCGTCGGCACACTGGATTACCACTTGGGGCAATTGCAAAAGGCGTTGGAGAATTGCGAGAAGGCTAGCACGTTGGCGCCGCGGAACCCGAGCGTACTGAATATGTTGTCGTATACACAGATGGAACTGCGCCATTATCCGGAGGCGATTCGTACCGCAAAGCGTTGGGTTGCGCTCGACCCAGCGGGGGAACACGCGACAACACGGTTGATGGATGCCCACGAGATGGCGGGCGATCTCTCCGGGGCCGAAGCGGCATTCGATGCAGCACCCGTCAGATTGCGCGAAAGCCCTGACATGATCCTTATTCATGCCGAGCTGAAAATGTTGCAACGCGATTTCAGTGGCGCGCGGCAACTCTTGTCTTCGCTCAAGCCCAGCGCAAGCATGCCCCCCGGATTCATCACGTTCTGGCGCGGGAAGAATGAGCTATGGGCCGGCAACACGCCACAGGCACGCCACTATTTCTCGCAAACCCAAGCTCTGTACAACGCCAACTATGCCAAGCGTGCCGGTGCGGAGAGCAATCACCTCATACTCAGCTTCGTCGACGCAGGGATGGGACGCGCCAGCGATGCATTGCAGCAAGTTCGGCTGGGCCAACACGAAAGTGTCGCGTACAAGTCGCCCAACCCGTTCCAACGAAAAGTCATGGCCTTGTTCTTTGAAGCCCAAATCCGGGCCATGCTTGGCAATGCGGATGCGGCAGTCAAGGCGCTGGATCAGCTACTGGCCATGCCTGCCGGTTTCGCTGTCTCGGCCCCATTGCTGCGCATCGACCCCGCTTGGGATCCAATCCGCAAGTCGCCACAGTTTCAAGCGCTGCTGAAAAAGTACGCAAAATACAAGCCCGCCATGATTCCCGCCATGCCGGCCAGTACCGCGGCGCAAGCAGGCTGATCCTTGCCTGACCCCGAGTCTTGTTATAACATTGTGTCAACATAGCTGACCGGAGCCGCCGATGCGCGCCGTGATCCGCAAGATGGGCAATTCTCAGGGCGTGATCATTCCCAAGCCAGTGCTGGCGCAGGTCGGCCTTACGGACGAAGCGTTGATGACGATCGAGCACGGAGCCTTGGTCTTGCGCCCGGCACCGCCGTCACGCCGCGAGGGTTGGGCCGCTGCCAGCCGACGCCTCGCCGAGCACGCCGATGATGCGTTGACGTGGCCCGAGTTCACCAACGCCAACGACAAGCACCTGAAATGGTGAAGCGCGGCGAGGTTTGGCTGGCGGCGCTCGACCCCACGGTCGGCAGTGAAATCCGCAAGAGTCGTCCTTGCGTGGTGGTGTCGCCGCCGGAAATGCATGATTACCTGCGTACCGTGATCGTGGCGCCCATGACCACAGGCAGCCGGCCCGCGCCGTTCCGTGTGGGCATACGGTTCCAAGGCAAGTCAGGGCTGATCCTGCTGGATCAGATCCGGACGCTGGATCAGGTGCGTCTGACCAAGCGGTTGGGGAATGCCAGTCCCGCGACGCTCGCGGCACTGCTGCGCACCCTGCAAGAGGTTTTTGCACAGTAGCGCCGACCGCACACGAAACCGTGCTACGGCGCTCCTGCAACGACGTGTGCACCATTGAGCCCGCCGCCTCAAGGTTGTTGGTAGCGGCAATATGGGGAGTTGAGGCGCCGTTGTTGACCGAGTTGTCATGCACGGCTTTGGAGCAACCTGATTGAAAGGTCGTATGACCGGAGTTGGCCGGGACCAGCCCGAAGCGCAGGCGGACGAGCTGTACTGGGCCGCGCACCGGCGATTCTCGCGCCTGACGGCGAGCCACGGCCGCCATGCTTGGTCAGCAGCAGCACCGAGGTCAGGTATTGCCAATAGTGCGATCAACGTTTACAGATATGCTGGTCAACGATTGCCAGCGTACTCACGCAACGCGATAGGGCGGATTTCAACCGGCCATGGTTTCAATCCGCCATCGATGTGCCGCGATCTGCACACGAGTCAAGGCGCATCCTGTGCGGAACCGGTGCCCGTGCCGGTCGGCGCCAAGGCCAACGCTCAGTGCTGCCCAAAACGCCAGTCGAGTTCGATCCACATCTGGCGGCCGTAGGGGTTGTAGTTGTCGGGGTTGTAGTAGGGCCAACTGACGTAGCTTGGATCGGTCGGCGGCATCTTGTTCAGGATATTGTTGACGATCGCGCTCAGCCTGAGTTTCGGGGTCACCTGATAGGTCACGCTGCCGTTGTACAGCATCCACGGCGGGACGGTGCCTGCCGGCTGCCCGTTGAAGCCCGGCAGGTCGGTGCCGTACCCGTTGTATTGCGCCGCGTAGTTGGGGCTTTTCCCATAGCGCGTCCCGTACAGCGTCGTGCTCCACTTGCCGATGTCCCAGGTAACCGAGGCGTTGGCAATCGTCTTGAATTCGGTCGAATACGGGTAGATGTCGGGCTGCGTCAGCAGATTGACCGGCTGATCCCCGGCACTGGCCTGAAACGAGTGTTTCAACGTGACGTTGTATGCAGCGCTGAACTTCAGCGATCCGAATTTGCCAAGCCCCAGCGAGTAATCCAGCGAAGCCATGATTCCCGACACACGCTCGCGCGCGATGTTGACCGGCAACACGGTGACCTGGATGAGCGAGTTGGGCTCGGGCGCGGTCGGCGAGGCACGCTGGATTTGCGCCAAGGTTGCCATGCACGTCGGGGAGTCGATGTTCAACTGGCCGGCGCGACACGCGCCTTCCTCCTTGAGCAACGCGTCCGGCGACTGCAGTTCGACTTCGTTCGCGATGTCGATGTTGTAGTAGTCCGTCTTGACATCGAAATTGTCGGTGGGCGACCAGACCACGCCGAAGCCGTACGACTTCGCCGTGACGGATTTTAGGTCGGGGTTGCCCGTATGCAACTGGAAAAAGCTCTGGTCGTTGTAGTACGGGCAGTCGACCAGCGGCCCCCCGACCAGATCGCAACGATAGTAGTCGGTGAACCCGCCCGGGAAACTGCCACTCTTGCCGCCAAACACATACGCCATGTCGGGCGCACGGAACGCTGTGGCGTAGTTGCCGCGGATCAGCAACGAGGAAAATGGACGAAATTCGAGTCCGAGACGGTATGTCGCGCGGCCATCGGTTCCGCCGCCGTGGTTGCTGTACTGGTCGTAGCGCGCCGACAGGTCCGCGGTCAGCATCTTGAACAACGGGGCCCGGAACTCGCCGCCGTATGCCCAGAAATTGCGCGCACCGCCGCCGGAGGTGCCCGTCAGGCCGTAGAAGTCGCCAGCGATCACGCGCGGATCGGTCGGGTTCGACCATACCTGTTCGCCGTACTGGAAGACACCCGCAAAACCTGCGTTGCCGCCCGGCAGGCTGAACAGATCGTCATCGGAAACCTGGACGTTGGCACTCTGGATCCAGGTCACGTTGTGGTCGCGCTGGACGCCATTGAAGCTTGCGTATTCGGCGGGCGTGACCGGCTTGTACAGGTTCGCAATGTTCGGATCGTAGATGGGATAGCCCGAGGTGGTGCCGAGCTGCGGCCCCATGATTTCATTCTGGAAAAAGGCGTTGACCTTGTCGGTCAGCAGCCACGGAATCGTCTCGTTCAAGTCCTGCTGCGAGCGGGCGAAGAAAACGTCGTAGTGGAGGTTGCTGTTCGACACGTTCCCGCGTACGCCGCTCCACATGTTGTAGGTGCGTTCGAGGAAGGTTTCGCCGTTCGCATGCCACGTTCCCGTTTCTTCCGGGGAAAAGTAGCGCCACAAGGACTCGAACTGCCCGGTCGCCCCATTCCAGAAAATGCCATTGCCATTGATGTTGGGTTCCCAGTATTGGAAGCCGTACATCGCATCGTTCATGCTGACGGTGTACAGGACATTGGCGTACAGCTCGGCATCGTCGTTGATGCGGTATTTGACATTCAGATAGCCCGCGCCGGATCGGACCTTGTTCTTCAGCGTTCCCCAGCCGACCCAGTCCGGGCTTCCGCAGTAGTAGCCGGGGCCTGTCGGCGCACCCGTGTCCGGGTCGAATGGAGGCCCCAGGTTCGGCTTGGACCAGCGCTTGGTGGTGCCGTGGTACAGCGCCGAGACCGCATTGCACTGATCGCCGGGATCGACGTAGACCGAATACCCACCGGGAGTGAGGTACTCGTAGACGAAGTTGTCGTTGCCGTAGCGTAACGATGGGTCGGGATTGGCCAGGGAGCTCGCTTCGATGCTCCGCTGGTACCCCCATATCGGGTTCTGGTGGTTGAACTGGAGCCCGTAGATCATGCTGAACTTGTTCTTGTCGAACCCGCCAACGAATTCGACCCGTTCGTTCTGGCCGCCGCCCTTGGTGTAGCCCCCGGTGCGCACGTTCAACTCGTAGCCGTTGATGTGCTGCTTCAGCACGACGTTGATCACGCCCGCGATCGCGCTGGAACCGTAGATCGACGAGAGGTTGCCCGGCACGATGTCGATCCGTTCGACCATCCCCATCGGTATGTCGCCCACATCGACGAAGTTGCTCTGACCCTGGTAGAGCAACGGGTAGCTGGTCACGGGGTGCCCATCGATCAGGTACAGGGTGAAACCGGGGTCGAGGCCGAGCAGGCTGATGGTTTCGGCGCCGGGGGTGAATCCGAGTTGACTGGCAGCCTGGTTGTCTTGCACCGACCCGGTCGCGAGCGGCTGAGCCCGCAACGCGGTGTACACAGAACCAAATCCGGAGTTTTCCAGCTGTTCCGGACGCAGCGTGATGGTCGGAACGAAGGTCTGGATCTGGGATTGCGGGATCAGCGAGCCCGTCACCGTTACCGCCTGCAGCGTCTCGGGGTTGGCCTTCGGCTTGGGTTTCGGTTTGGGCGTTTCCGGAGGTGGCGGAGGCGTCGTCGTCTGGGGCGCCGGATCTTTCGGATCGGCGTGTGGATCCAGAACGATGACAAACGTCGTGTCATCGATCTGGCGCGGCGAGAGTCCCGTATGCCGAAGCAGGAGGTGCAGCGCCTCGGCTGCGGCAAAGCTGCCGGACAGGCCCCGGGTCGTCTTTCCCGCAACGAGCGCTGGAGCGTAGTCGAGGTGCAATCTGCCCTGCCTGGACAGCGCTTCGAGCGCTTGTCCCAGGTTTCCGGGCGCAATGGCGTAATGGACACTTTGTACCGTTCTGGTGGGAGTCGCCGCGCAAGCCGGCTGGTACCAGACGCCGCCGAGGCCCACTGCGACCAGCGCCACGGCGAGCGCCAGCGGTTTGCGCCGTAACGTACCGGTGCGGCACGCACGACCACGGGAGGCAAACGGTTGATGTTGCGACCGTACGTTCCTGCTCGTCATCGGATATTCCCTCGCTGCAGCCTGCCCAGCACGAAGGCGCATATCTCATAAAACGGCGGGCGGCCAGAAACACCCTACCTTCCGGGTGCTCCCTCAATCATCCGGGCTCCCCAAGGACCCGTGTCTGGTCGCGAACAACGAGATCGTTTCCGGTGAAGTCTGCATGGCACGGATGGGCCATCCGGTTTCCAGTATCTTGACCAGTGTGTGCTGGTCGCCCACCCGGAAGCTCCCGGTCACCCGGATATTCCAAAGCGACGCATCGGCGATGTCGACTTTCAGGTGGCTGTATCGATTCATCGACGCGACAACGCGGGCCAACGGCCAATCGTGGACCACCAGTTCGCCACGCGTCCACGCGAGCGCGGATCCCAAGTCAACGGAATGCACAGGATGCACGATCCCCGCAGCGTTGAATTCCAGGCCCTGCCCGGGATGAAGGGCGGTCTTCGATCCAGCGATTGCGACCGACACCTTTCCGCGTATCAGCACTACCTTCACGGCGTTGTTGTCGGCGACGCTCATCTGGAATGTCGTCCCGAGGTCCGTGACGGTCCCTTTGCCGGCGCGCACGATGAACGGCCACTTCGGATCGTGTTGCACGCTGAACTCGACGCGCCCGCACCGCAGATCCACGCGGCGTGCGCGACGCCCGTAGGCAACAGTGACCGCGGATCCGGTATCGAGCAACAGATGAGAGCCGTCCCGCAGCGTGACGTTGCGTTGCTCGCCTGTCCGGGTCATGTAGAGCGTGGCGTCCTGGCGTGCAAACACTTCGCACCACACCAAGGTACCCAGGCCAACCAATGCGACCAGCAATGCCGCGATGGCAAACGATGGTACAGGTATCCGTCGCCACGACCGCCGTTCTGCCGTCGATTCCAGGATCTGGTTGGCCACCGTCGCAACATCCGGATGCCTCGCGGCTTCCCGTGCGAGCGACCACAAGTGGTCCACTTCGCGGTACGCGCTGACGTGCTCCGGGTCCTCTGCAAGCCAGCGTTCAAACTCGACACGCTCGGATTCCGGTACCGGGGTGTCGAGCCGTCGCGCGAACCAATGTTCCGCTTGTCGGCGCACGGCCTTGTACCCGACGACCCTCGCTGACAAATCGCGTATCACGATTGTTTAAACGCTGCAGGAGCCCAATTCCCTACCTTCCTGCGCAACGTTGCAAGTCCCTTGGCGAGGTGCTTCTCGACCATCTTGGTCGATATGCCGCAAACGCCGGCGATCTGTGCGTTCGTCATGTCGCGGGTCAACTTGAGGACACAAACTTTGCGGCACTTGGGGGGCAATCCCAGGATGACCTGGCGAGTGCGCTCGAGTACCTGCTCTCGGGCGGCGTACTCATCGGGACAGCAACCAGCATCAACAAGATCAGCCGTCAGGTGTGCCGCTTCCGTGATCGCGCGATGGCGACTTGCAGCGCGAAAGCGGTCGTGGGCCGTGTTGATTGCTATCCTGTACAACAGCCGCGACCAATCCGAAGCCGGCACGGAATAGCGGTATCGCATCAACTTGATGATGCTTTCCTGTGCGGCATCCTCGGCGTCCTGCAGGGTGGGTGTGTAGGTCCGCAGGAACTGCACCAGCCTGCAATGATGATTGCGCGCAAAGCGGGAGAAGCCGTCTTCGCCTTCGGCCACGCACGTACCGAGTGCCCCGGCCCAAGGCGCGTTGTGGTTGCTGGCTGTCTCGATGCTTGCCATGGAACGCTGAATACAGTACGCCGGGATGCGAACTCGCACAACTCCGACACAAGCATGACTTCCGAACGATGCGGACAGTCGTAGCACCCACGCTCTGACGCTCGAAGGGCGAACGCCGCCGCAGCAAATTGCGGACCGCGCGCCGGCTCCGTAGCGCAAACGGATCGGGACGTCCCCATCGTGCTTTGACTGCATATCCTCTACGTTGGCATCGAAGGAAGTGATCATGCAAGACAAACCCGTCGCCATGGTGACCGGGGCCAACCAGGGAATCGGCCTCCAGATCGCGAAGGATCTCGCGGCGCACGGCATGACCGTGCTGGTGGGGTCACGCAACTTCGAACGTGGCGAGGCTGCGGCCAGGGAGGTTGCGCCTGACGCCCGTGCGCTGCAGCTCGACGTGACCGATCAGGCTTCGATCAAAGCCGCGGCGAAACGCGTCCACGACGAATTTGGCCGCCTCGATGTGCTGGTCAACAACGCGGCCGTCGCGCATGCCGGAAAGCCGGGCAGGTCGCTCGAGGAAGTCGTGAAGTCGGGCCGTGCGAGCGTGGCGTCCCTCGACGAGGTGCGCGCGGTATTCGAAACCAACGTGTTCGGCGTAATCGCGGTCACGCAAGCGATGCTGCCGATGCTGCGACAAGCGCCGGCGGGGCGCATCGTCAACGTGTCGAGCGGCAGAGGTTCGCTGACCTTGACTTCGGACCCGGCCGATACCCGCCGCCGGGCAATGTTCGGCGTCACCTACTCCGAATCGAAGACCGCCCTCAACGCGATCACGCTTGCGTTTGCGCTGGATCTCGAGTCGACGCCCATCAAGGTCAATGCCGCGGCGCCGGGCTTCACGGTGACAGCCATGAACAACTTCGAGGGCACGCGCACGGTCGAGGAGGCTGCGCGTGAACCCGTACGCCTCGCACTACTCGGCGCGGAAGGTCCGACCGGCACGTTTTCGGGCGAGAACGGCCCGATCCCGTGGTGATGCCGCTGCGCGCGCGTCCGGGTTTGCGCAGATCAGCAATTCTCATTATGGGGCGAAGGGCAGCCGGCATCTTCGGTAAGTAATTGCTTTTGCGCGGCTCGCTCGTCACGCAATGGTTGGAAACCGGGGCTCTGACGCCATAATGAGAATTGCTGTGCGCAGATTGTTGTCGTTGCACATCGATGCGATGTCCTTTACAATTCTCCGTTCCCTGTTGCGGGGTGGAGCAGTCTGGCAGCTCGTCGGGCTCATAACCCGAAGGTCGCAGGTTCAAATCCTGCCCCCGCTACCAGCATCATCGGCGGCTCATGATGCGAGCTGTTGTGGAAGGTCAGGGATGGTCGCAAGGATACGCACGCCGATCGGGATAAAAACGGCGACGTTCAGGAATGGGCCTCGTGCCCATTTTTTGTTTTTGCAATTCACGGACCGCAATGGATACGGAAGCGATCGCGGAACGCGTGGCACCGGCCTTGGAGGAACTGGGCCTGGAGTGCCTGGGCGTGGAATGGAGCGCCGGCCATGGCGGCGGGTTGCTGCGTGTGTACATCGACACGTTGTCACACGATGGCGGTGCGGAGGGCGGCGTCGGCGTGGACGACTGCGAAGCGGCAAGCCGCGAGATTTCCGCGCTGCTGGACGTGGACGACCCGATCGCCGGGCGCTACGTGCTGGAGATTTCCTCGCCCGGTCTCGAGCGGCCGCTGTTCAGCGCAACACAGTTCGCGCGGTTCGTGGGCGAAGAGGCGAAGGTGACGTTGAAGTTGCCGCGCGAGGGACGCCGCCGGCTGCGCGGGAAGATCGCCGCGGTCGACGGCAGGCGCATCGGGATCGACGTGGACGGCGCACGAATGGAGTTCGGGCAGGACGAAATCGAGCGCGCGCGCCTGGTGCCCGACTGGGAAGCACTCGGGTACGCGCCGAAAGCCAAGCCGGGCAACGCGCCCGGGGTGGCGAAGGGTAAACGCAAGCCAGGGCACAGGGCGTGAGCGTTGTCCCTGGGTTGGCTGGAAAAACAAAGGCCGCGGCAGAAGGCGGCCCGGATGGAGCAAAAGAGATGAATCGCGACTTGTTGATGATCGTGGATACCGTGGCCGCCGAGAAGGCGGTGCCGCGCGACGTGATTTTCGGCGCGCTGGAGGCGGCGCTGGCGACGGCTGCCAAGAAACGCTATCCCGAGGAAGAGCCGGACGTCCGTGTGGCGATCGACCAGGAATCCGGCGATTACGAAACCTTCCGGCGCTGGGAAGTCATCGCCGACGACGGCGAGATGGAATCACCGGATTACCAATTGCGGCTGATGGATGCGGTGGACGAGCGCCCGGGTGCCGAAGTCGGCGAATACGTCGAACAGCAGATCGAGAATCCCGAATTCGGCCGCATCACCGCACAGGCCGCCAAGCAGGTGATCGTGCAGCGCATCCGCGAAGCGGAGCGCGCGCAGGTGGTCGAAGCCTGGAAGGATCGCGTTGGCGAGTTGGTCAACGGCGTGGCCAAGCGGGTCGAACGCGGCAACGTGTACCTCGATCTCGGTGGCAACGCCGAGGCGTTCATTCCGCGCGACAAGGCGATTCCGCGCGAAGCGGTGCGGGTCGGCGATCGTGTGCGTGGGTACTTGTATGAAGTGCGCTCCGAGCCGCGCGGCCCGCAGTTGTTCGTATCGCGCACCGCGCCAGAGTTCATGATGGAGCTGTTCAAGCTGGAAGTACCGGAAGTCGGCCAGGGCATCGTCGAGATTCGTGCGTGCGCGCGTGACGCCGGCGACCGCGCCAAGATCGCGGTGGAAGCGCACGACAAGCGCACCGACCCGATCGGCGCCTGCATCGGCATGCGCGGTTCGCGCGTGCAGGCGGTATCGAACGAGTTGAACGGCGAGCGCATCGATATCGTGTTGTGGAACGACGCACCGGCGCAGTTCGTGATCAACGCGATGGCGCCAGCCGAGGTGCAGTCGATCATCGTCGATGAAGACAGGCGTTCGATGGACATCGCGGTGGCCGAAGACAAGCTTTCGCAAGCGATCGGCCGCGGCGGCCAGAACGTGCGGCTGGCCAGCAAACTGACCGGCTGGGATCTCAAGGTGATGACCCAGGACCAGGTCGCCGCCAAGAGTGAGGCCGAGCAGGAAACCGCGCGGCAACTGTTCATGGACAAACTCGAGGTCGACCAGGAAATTGCCAACATCCTGGTGCAGGAAGGCTTCTCGACGGTCGAAGAAATCGCCTACGTACCGACCGGCGAATTGCTGGCGGTGGAAGGTTTCGACGAGGATATCGTCGAGGAATTGCGCTCGCGTGCCAAGGATTCGTTGCTGACCGAGGCACTGGCGGTCGAGGAGGATCTCGACGAACACGCGCCATCCGAGGAACTGCTGGCGCTGGAAGGCATGGACGAAGAAACCGCATATGCCTTGGCGGCGCGCGAGATCGTCACGGTCGATGACCTGGCGGATCAGGCCGTGGACGACCTGATCGATATCGAAGGCATGGACGAGGAACGCGCCGGCACATTGATCATGGCCGCGCGCGCACCGATGCTGGCCAAGCTGGAACAGGAGGCAGGGAGCCTCTGAATAACTTGCTGCGTTCGGCATATTGCACGCCGGCGGTGCTCGACCGGCCACGCACACGGAGGTGTCGCTGGGGTGCTGGGGAAGTGCGAATGTACTGATGTGTACACTTCGCTTCCCGCGCTCCGGTGTCGCGCAAGCTGCATATCCTCGCGACGGTTCTTCGGAGATTCCACGGGCCGTCGGAAATGAGCTGCAACGGTCGATGACCGCGGCAGCATGCCCCGGATCCGGATCATGCAAATCCGGGGTCAATGAGATTCAAGAGGTTGGACACGATGTCAGACATAACAATCAGGCAACTGGCAGGCATGGTGGGCACGCCCGAGGACAAGTTGCTGACGCAGCTTGCCGAGGCGGGCATGCACTTCAACGGCCCGGACCAGGCCATCAGCAACAGCGAAAAGACCAAGCTGCTTGATTTCCTGCGCCACAACCACGGCAAACAGGCATCAGGTGCCGCTGCTTCACCGCGGCAGGTCACGCTGAAGCGCCGCAAGGTCAGCGAGATCACCGTTACCGGCAGCGGCCGTGGCGCCAGCTCCAAGACGGTCAACGTCGAGGTGCGCGCGCGCCGTACCTACGTCAAGCGCGGCGCGATCGCGCCCGCAACCGGCGTTGACAGCGAACGCGAAGAGGCGTTGCGCAAACTGCAGGAATCGCAGGAGCAGCACGAGCGCGAACTGGCCGAGTTGGCCGAGCAGGATCGGCGTCGCAAGGAAGAGCAGGAGCGGGTCGCGGCGGAAGCCGCCGAGCGCAAGCGCGCCGAGGAAGAACGTGTCCGTGCAGAGGCCGAAGTTGCCGTAGCCGTTACCGAAGAACCGACCAAGGCGGAGGCTACCCCCGCAGCGCCGCGTCGGCATGAAGCGCCCAAGCCGACGCCCGCGCGCGGCAAGGATGACAGTGCGCACAAGCACAAGCGTTCGCGCGGTTCGCACCGCATGCGCGATGACGAAGTGGAAGGCTCCACGCTGCACCTCACCGACGCCGAGCGTGCGCGCCGCTCCACGCGCAAGCGGACGAAGTCGCGGGTGGATCTGTCGTCCATCACCGGCCAGCACGGCTTTTCCAAGCCGGCCGCTCCGGTCATGCGCGAAATCCCGATCGGCGATGCGATCGTGGTGTCCGACCTTGCGCAGAAGATGGCGATCAAGGGTTCGGAACTGGTCAAGGCGCTGTTCAAGATGGGCACCATGGTGACCATCAACCAGACCCTCGACCACGACACCGCGGCGCTGGTGGTCGAAGAGCTTGGCCACAAGGCGGTCGATCTGGAAGAGAAGACGGCCGAGACCGAATTGGCCGCGCACGCCATTGCCGCCGAAGGCGACAAGGCGCCGCGTCCACCGGTGGTCACCATCATGGGTCACGTCGATCACGGCAAGACGTCGCTGCTCGATTACATCCGTACCACCAAGGTCGCGTCGGGCGAGGCCGGTGGCATCACCCAACACATCGGTGCGTATCATGTGGAAACGCCGAAGGGCGTGATCACCTTCCTCGATACCCCTGGCCACGCCGCGGTCACCTCGATGCGGGCGCGCGGCGCGCAGTCCACCGACATCGTGGTGCTGGTGGTCGCCGCCGACGATGGCGTGATGCCGCAGACGATCGAAGCCATCCAGCACGCACGCGCGGCCAAGGTGCCGTTGATCGTCGCGGTCAACAAGATGGACAAGCCGGAAGCCAATCTGGACAACGTGCGCCAGGGCTTGGCGCAATATGAAGTCATCCCGGAAGATTGGGGCGGCGATACGCAGTTCGTGCCGGTGTCGGCGAAGACCGGCGACGGCGTGGATGCGTTGCTGGAAGCGATCGGTCTGCAGGCCGAGGTGATGGAGCTGTCGGCCGTGCCCGACGGCCGCGCCGCGGGCGTGGTGATCGAATCCAGCCTCGACAAGGGGCGTGGCCCGGTGGCGACGGTGCTGGTCCAGCAGGGTCTCCTGAAACGCAGCGACTACGTAGTGTGCGGAGTCGAGTACGGCCGCGTACGCGCCTTGTTCGACGCAACCGGCAAGCAGGTCGAAAGCGCCGGCCCGTCGATTCCCGTGCAGATGCTCGGCCTGTCCGGCGTGCCGGAGGCGGGCGACGAGTTCGTGGTGGTTGCCGACGAAAAACTCGCGCGCAACGTGGTGTCCGAGCGCGAAACCAGGCGCCGCGAGAAGCGGCTGGTCACGCGCACCAACACGCTCGAAGACGTGATGGCGATGATGGGCAAGGGCGAAGGCCAGCAGACCCTCAACATCCTTATCAAGGCCGACGTGCAGGGTTCCGCCGAGGCGTTGCGCGAATCGCTCACCGCGATCAGCAACGAACTGGTCAAGGTCAACGTGATCGCCTCCGGCGTGGGCGGCATCACCGAATCCGACGCCACCCTGGCGGCAGCGTCCAAGGCGCTGGTGATCGGCTTCAACGTGCGCGCGGATGCGTCGGCGCGCCGGGTGATCGAATCCAGCGGCGTGGACCTGCGCTACTTCTCGATCATCTATGACGTGATCGACCAGGTGAAACAGGCCGCGTCCGGCTTGATGGGCACCGAAGTACGCGAGGAGATCATCGGCATCGCCGAAGTACGCGACGTGTTCCGTTCCTCGAAGTTCGGCGCCATCGCCGGCTGCATGGTGGTGGAAGGCTCGGTCAAGCGCAACAAACCGATCCGCGTGCTGCGCGACGACGTGGTGGTGTTCGAAGGCGAGCTGGAATCGCTGCGCCACTTCAAGGAAAACGTCGACGAAGCCAAGAACGGCACCGAGTGCGGCATCGGCGTCAAGCAGTACAACGACGTCAAGCCGGGCGACCGCATCGAGTGCTTCGAACGCATCGAGGTGGCGAGGACGTTGTGATTTGAGCCCATCTCCCCCCGGGAGAGGGGTTGGGGTGAGGGTTCGGTGTTGCCTTGTCACTGAAGACTCGCGCGGGTTCCGAACCCTCATCCGCCCCTTCGGGGCACCTTCTCCCGAAGGGAGAAGGAAAAGTCAGTCTCGCTAAAGTTACGTCTGCCTCTGTATGCCGACCCGCTCCTTCCACCGCACCGACCGTGTCAACGCCGAACTCCGCCGCGAGGTCGGCGTGCTGGTGCACGCCGCTGTCCGCGACCACGCACTGCCGCAGGCGAGCGTGGTGGATGTCGACGTGAGCCGCGAACTCGATGTGGCCACGGTCTGGATCACGGCACTGCAACCGGAGCGTTCTGCGGAAGTCGTGAAGGCGTTCAAAGCGCTCGCCAAGGAGTTCCGTCACGAACTTGCGCATTCGATGCGGATGCGACGCGTGCCGGAACTGCGCTTCAAGTACGACGATTCGATCGACAAAGGCGAGCGGATCGAGCAGCTGCTGCGCGAAGACCGGGATTCGGGACTTGATGAGAGCCAAGGCTCTGAATCGGAAAGCCGGAACTCGGGGCTGGATGAAAGTCGGAACTCTGGGCGCGGAACCCGGGACTCGGAAAAGCGATAAGCTGCGACATCACTCCACTCGTCATTCCGGCGAAAGCCGGAATCCATTGGCCTGCCTGCAAAGAGCAAGATCAACATGGATTGACTCGCGCCGTCTTTGGCGCTCGCCCTACGGGCCGCCTTCGGCGTTCGCGTTTGCGATCCTGAAAACGCAGTCGGATCGCGGATTTGCCGCGTCCGGAATGACGAACAAAGAGCATCTCTGCTGATTCATCCTGGTTGAGTCGATGGTTCAATCCGAGTCCCGAGGGGTCACCGGCATTCTCCTCCTCGATAAACCATCAGGGGTCAGCTCCAACCGCGCGTTGCAGCAGGCCAAACGCCTGTTCGGTGCCGCCAAGGCTGGGCACACCGGCAGTCTTGATCCGCTGGCAACGGGATTGCTTCCCGTCTGTTTTGGCGAAGCGACGAAAATCGCGGGTTACCTGCTCGGCGCGCGCAAGGCGTATGCGGCCGAATGCCGACTCGGCATCACCACCGACACCTGTGACAGCGATGGCTCGGTATTGGTCGAGCGTGCCGTGCCCGCGCTGGATGACGATACGATTCGCGGAGAACTCGCGAAGCTCATCGGTCGCATCACCCAGATTCCACCGGTCTACTCCGCGCTGAAGCGGGGCGGTGTGCCGCTGTACAAACGCGCCCGCCGCGGCGAAGTGGTGGAAGCACCGCCGCGCGAGGTGGACGTGCTTCGATTCGACCTACTCGAACACGATGACGGCACGCTGCGCCTGCACGTCGAATGTGGCTCTGGCACCTACGTGCGCAGCCTGGTGCGTGATCTCGGCGAAGCGCTGGGTTGCGGCGCGCACCTGACCGCGCTGCGACGGTTGTGGGTGGAACCGTTCCGCGAGCCGCGCATGTTTACGCTCGATGAACTTGCGAAATTGCGCGAGCAAGGCCGCGAGGCTTTGCATGGCTGCCTGTTGCCGATCGAAGCGGGACTCGCGGATTGGCCAGAATTGCGGCTGGACGACGCAGGTACGGACGCGGTCGCGCATGGGCGTGCGCTGCAGGTCGGTTCGGCACCCGGCCGTTATCGAGCAGTATCGCCATCCGCCCGCATGCTGGCGATCGGTGAAGTCGATGCCGCCGGCATGTTCCGGGTGCTGCGCGGTTTCGTGGAAGCTCGATAGTCTCTCGGCGTCTCCCCGCCGCTCAGCGTTCGCGCTGTGCGCGCGTTCGCTTCGCTCCGCCCTTCCTGCGGACCTGATTAGCGCTATATCTCAGTAAACCTCGTGCACACGGGAAAATTTGTCGTCATTCCGGGGCGATCACCGGCTGTATCGGTGATCGAACCCGGAATCTGCCTTTGATGGCAACAGAGGCCAAGAGCAGATTGACTCGCGCCATCCCTGGCGCTCGCCCTTTGGGTCGCCTGCGGCGTTCGCGTTTGCAGTCCC
>JBOHYT010000283.1:0-3713 GCA_050738055.1 Rhodanobacteraceae bacterium | reverse complement strand
ACCGAGCAGGCGATGCTGTTGCGCAACCGCATCGAGAGGATCATCCATGATCTGCACGAGTTGCAGCGCATCACGACGAACATCCGCCAGCCGGAAAGCGCTCCGCTGCGGGTGACCTGTACTCCGGCGCTGGCGCAAGCGCTGGTCCCCGATGCGATCGTGTCGCTGCGCAAGGCATTCCCGGGCACGGTTGCCGAGCTTTTCACCCAACACTCGATCGCAATGTGCGAGTCGCTGACGCTTCGCGAAGCCGACGTCGGACTCACCCTGCAGAACACCGGCCATCCAAACCTCAGCCAGCAAACGCTGGGCCGCGGGCAGGTCATGGTGATCGCCCCGCCGGGATGGTGGCCGCACAAGGAATTGAAGCGACCGCTGCCGATCAGTGCACTCGCCGGCCAGCCGATGATCGGCATCACGGTCCGCGATGCGCTCGGCAACATGTTGCAGAGCCACCTCGAGCAGGTCGATCCGCCGCCGCGGACTTCGGTTTGGGTGCAGACCTACCAGTTGGCCTATTCCCTGGTCGCGCAAGGCGAGGGTCTGGCGCTGGTCGATCCGTTCACGGCACGCTGCGGCGGAGCCAAGCCCGTGCAAACGCGTCCGTTGAAGGTTTCCCTGGACGTGGTACTGTATGCGATGTACCGACCGGACAGTCCACTGAACGTGGTGCAGCAACGCTTTCTCGCGCTGGTGCGGCAGCTTGCGCAAAGGATGCTCGACCAGCGCTGACGGCTCGCGTTGGACCGCTTCCCACAACCCCCGGTTATACCAGGTAGCGAGCTTTTCATTGGCCGTGTTCCCCGGAGGCTGAGTATGATTGCGCGGTATGTGCGGTAGTCCGATCCGCTCCGTTCGCGCCGGAGGGCCAACTCTGCGCGGGTAGGGTTCGGGGTTCGCGAGCGTATCCGTCTGCCCTTGCCAACAAGAGGTGGCTGATGAAGACCCTGCGTTCCTTGTCGATGGTTCTTCTGGTGGCGCCGCTGGCGACGGCAATCGGCGCCGGTGCCACGACTGCCGGTTTTCCGCCGAAGCTTCCGCCGGCCGATCTCGTGTTGCGCAATGCGGTAATCGCGACCCTGGATCCAGCGGAGCCGCAGGCCCAGGCGCTCGCCATCCGCGACGGAAAAATCGAAGGCCTGGGCAGCGATGAGTCCATTGCCCACTACATCGGCACGGGCACCCGGGTGATCGATCTGCACGGCGCCTTCGTGACACCCGGTTTCATCGAGGGGCACGGACACCTGCTGCAGACCGGCGAGTCGCTGATGCAGATCAATGTGGGCAAGGCAGCCAACTGGGACGGCGTCGTCGCGATGGTGAAGGCTGCCGTCGCCAAGGCCAAGCCCGGCGAGTGGATCGTCGGCTACGGTTGGCTGGAGAGCAAATGGAACCTCGTGCCGCAACCCAACGTGCTGGGTCTGCCGCTGCCGGCCAGTCTGGATGCCGCCTCGCCGCACAACCCGGTGTTGCTGACGACCGCGAGTTACCACGGCCTGTACGCCAACGCGTTGGCGCTCAAACTCGCGGGCATCACCGACAAGACACCTGACCCGCCCGGCGGCAGCATCGTGCACGATGCGCAGGGCCACGCGATCGGCATGTTGCGCGATACCGCGGCCGATCCCGTGTACGCCGCCTACCACAAGTACCTTGACGGCCTGCCCGCCGCCGAACAGGAAAACCGTCGCGAAAAGGCGCTGCAACTCGCGGTGCACAATGAGATCAGCAAGGGCATCACCAGCTTCGTCGACATGGGTGAGGACTTCAAAACCATCGACTGGCTGAAGGTGCAGGTTGCGAAGGGCCTGCCGCTGCGGCTGTATGTCAACGTCGACGTCGAGGACGTCGCGAGCCTCGACAAGAACCTCGCCAGATACCGCACCATCGGGTATGCCGACCACCATTTCACCGTGCGCGGCGTGGGCGAGGACGTTTCCGACGGCGCACTCGGTACGCGCAGCGCATGGTTCCTGAAGCCCTACAGCGACGCGCCGGGCATCACCGGCAAGAACGTCACGCCGATGGCCACGCTGACGCAGATTGCGAAGATCGCGGCACGCGATGGCTTCCAGGTATCCATCCACGCGATCGGCGATCGTGCCAACCGCGAAGTGCTGGACATGTACCAGAAGATCTTCGAGGAAGATCCCGCCGCGCACGCGCTGCGCTGGCGCATCGAGCACGCGCAGCACCTGAACCCCGCCGACATCCCGCGCTTCGCCGAGCTCGGCGTGATCGCATCCATGCAGTCCATCCACGCCTGCTCGGACGCGCCAATGGTGATCCCGCGAATCGGCGAACAAAGGGCGGAAGAAGGCGCGTATGTCTGGCACAAGCTGATCCAGAGCGGCGCGATGGTGCTGGACGGGACCGACACACCAGTCGAGGACACCAACCCGATCCCGAATTTCTATTGCGGGGTGACCCGCGCCTACGATCATGGCAAGAAGACCTTCTTTCCTGCGGAGGTGAAAACGCGGATGCAGGAACTGAAGTCGTACACCTGGAACAACGCCTACGCGATATTCCAGGAACACCAATTGGGTTCCCTCACGCCCGGCAAGCTCGCCGACCTCGATGTTTTCTCGGGCGACCTGCTGACGATGCCTTCCGGCGACATCCTGCGTACGCGCGTCCTGTACACGATCATCGGCGGCAAGATCGTGTATCAGCGAGCCGGCGCGGACCAGTGGCGCAACGGCAAACTGTTCAAGCCGATGCCGGAATTCGACCACGCCGAGTGACGCGAAACCACCCGACATGCACGTACTGATATTGGGGAGCGGCGTGATCGGCGTGAGCACGGCGTGGTACCTGGCACGCGCCGGCTTCGAAGTGACCGTGGTCGACCGCCAACCGGAGCCGGGCCTGGAAACCAGTTTCGCCAACGCCGGCCAGATCTCGCCCGGTTACGCGTCGCCGTGGGCTGCGCCGGGGGTGCCGCTGAAAGCGCTGAAGTGGCTGTTCTCAAGGGATGCGCCGCTGGTGATCCAGCCCGGTCTCGATCCGCGTCAGTACATCTGGCTGCTGCGGATGCTGCGCAACTGCACCGCCGGCCGTTACGCGGTCAACAAGTCGCGCATGCTGCGCCTGTCCGAATACAGCCGCGATTGCCTCGATGATCTGCGCGCCGAAACCGGTCTGCGATTCGAAGCGCGGCAACTCGGCACGCTGCAATTGTTCCGCACCCAGTCGCAACTGGACTCCGCCGGCCGGGACGTCGCCGTGCTCGAGCGTTACGGGGTGCCCCACGAAATGCTCGACCGCGTGGGCATCGTCCGCGTGGAGCCTGCGCTGGCCGCGGTGGCGGACCGAATGGCCGGCGCCTTGCGCCTGCCGCTGGACCAGACCGGCGATTGCGGCTTGTTCACGCGCCGGCTTGCCGAGCGCGCGGAGGCCGCCGGCGTGGTATTCCGCTTCGACGCCACGCTGGAAGCGCTCGAACATTCCGGCAGCCGGATCACCGGCGCGCGCATCGATGGAAGGATTGCGCGGGCGGACCGTTACGTGCTCGCGCTTGGCAGCTACACGCCGGCGCTGCTCGCTCCGCTCGGGATCCGCCTGCCGGTGTACCCGTTGAAGGGATACTCGCTGACTTTGCCGATCACGGATCCGGCGATGGCGCCGGTTTCCACCGTGCTCGATGAAAGCTGCAAGGTCGCGATCACCCGCTTCGATGAACGCATCCGCGCCGGCGGCATCGCCGAGGT
>JBOHYT010000282.1:0-15937 GCA_050738055.1 Rhodanobacteraceae bacterium | reverse complement strand
TCGGCGTGTTCGGCCGGCACCTTGAGCCGCGCGCACAGCGCGGCGAGCGGCGCGAGCCCGCGGTGCTCGTGGGCGATATGGCGCGGCAGCTCGTCTTTCGGCGTCAGCGCCTTGCCGAGGTCATGGGTGAGCGCGCAGAAACCGGCAAGATCATCGCCCGGTGCGAGTTGCGCGCACTCATCGAGCACCAGTTCAAGGTGCACGCCGCAATCGACTTCCGGATGGTGTTGCGGGCTTTGCGGCACGCCGTACAGCGCGTCGATTTCGGGAAACAGCACGGCGAGCGCGCCGCACTCGCGCAACGCGCGGACGAACGCGGACGGCCGCGGCTCGGTAAGCGCCTTGCGGGTTTCCGCCCAGACCCGCTCGGGAACCAGGTGTGCGACTTCGCCATCGGCGACCATGCTGCGCATCAGCGCGATGGTTTCGTCGGCGATCCGGAAACCGAGCGGTGCGTAGCGCGCGAGGAAGCGCGCGACCCTCAAGATCCGCACCGGGTCTTCGGCGAAGGCGGGCGAGATGTGCCGCAACACGCGGTCGCGCAGGTCGCGCTCGCCGCCGTAGGGATCGACCAGCTTGCCGGCCTCGTCGCGCGCCATCGCGTTGATGGTGAGGTCGCGGCGTGCGAGATCCGCTTCCAGCGTCACGTCCGGCGCGGCGTGGAACGCGAAACCGTGGTAGCCGGGGCCGGTCTTGCGTTCGGTGCGCGCCAGCGCGTATTCCTCGCCGGTGTCCGGGTGCAGGAACACCGGGAAGTCTTTGCCGACCGGCTTGTAGCCAAGCGAGCGCATATCATCGGGCGTGGCGCCCACCACCACGTAATCACGATCACCGTGCGCACGGCCAAGCAATTCGTCGCGCACCGCGCCGCCGACCAGGAAGATGCGGTGGCCGGCGTGCGGCATGTCGGTCATTGTTCCTGGGTGGCGCGGGCAACATCGAACATATACGCGCGCGCAGTTTCGCCGAGCAGCATCGGCAGCATCGCGGCGAAACGGCGCGGCTCGATGCCGAGCTCGCCGAAACCATCGCGGGTGCCGACCGCATCGACGCCGAGCGTGTGGAAGTTGTCGAGCGAGAAGGGCTTGGTCGGAATCAGCTCGGCGGCGATTGCCTGCAGCCGCCCAAGCGACGCCGGCAGCGGGATCACCGCACGGCGCAGCCCCGCGGTGGCGCAGACCATGCGCACGATCTGGATCAGCTCCAGCGTGTCGGGTCCGTACAGTTCGTAGATCCTGCCGATGCTCCCGCGATCGGCGAGGCAGCGCACCATGGCGTCGGCAACGTCGCCGACGTAGGCGGGCGCCATCTTCGCGTGCGGCTGCGCGAGCGGCAGCACCGGGCCCAGCTTCATCAGCTTCAGGAACCGGTACACCAGCCCGTCGTTTACGCCGTACACCACGCTTGGCCTGTAGATCGTCCATTCCATTCCGGAATTGCGCACCTGCGCCTCGGCTTCGCCGCGGGTCTTGAGGTATTTCGACGCGCGATTGCCCGCGTTCAACGCACTCATCTGGTGGATGCGGCGCACGCCGACGTTGCGGCAGGCGGCGATCAGCGTGGCGGTGAGGTCCACGTGCGCATGGGTGAAGGTCGACTTGCCGGTTTCGTTGAGGATTCCGACCAGGTTGATGACCGCGTCGTGGTCTTTGAGGTGCTTTTCCAGCACCTTGCGCTCGTACACGTCGGCGCTGAACGAGCAGACATTCGGAAGCACGGTGATCGCGCGCCCCTTTTCGCGGTTGCGGCTGAGCACTGTGACCTGGCAGCCGGACGGCGCCAGCGCCGCGAGCAGATGGCTGCCGATGAAACCGGTGCCGCCGAGGACGAGGTAACGTTGCGGGTTCATCGCGATGCACTCCCTGCAGGAGCCGTGGAAGCGGGTGCGGTGATCGAAGCGGGCGCCGGCACGCGGCAAACGACCTGCTTGCGCGCGGGGTCGGCCTTCGGATCATACGGCGTGCCGATCGCCGGCAGGCGCGAGGACACCGGTACGGGGGCGCCGTGCAGGCGCCAGTCATAGATCGTCGCGAACGACATCACGCGGGTTACATAGTCGCGCGTCTCGTTGAAAGGAATCGTGAGGATGAAGGCTTCCGGATCGAGGCCGCCGCGCGCATCCACCCAGCGCTGCGCGTTGCCGGGCCCGGCGTTGTAGGCCGCGGACGCGAGCCACGGGCTGCCGTTGAAGCGCAGCGCAAGATTGGCGAGGTATTGCGTGCCGAGCGGGATGTTGATCGCGGGATCGTACAGGCTGCCGGGGCCGTCATAGGTGAGGCCGCTGTGGCGCGCGACCAGCGTCGCGGTGCCCGGCAACAACTGCATCAGCCCACGCGCGTTCGCGCCGGATTGCGCATCGGTCTGCCACGCCGTTTCGGCGCGGATGATCGCGAACGCCCAGGACGGATCGATGCCGGCATCGCGCGAGGCGGTGAGTACGCGATCCTTGTCGGCCAGCGGAAAGCGCAGCGAGTAATAATCGAGGTCCCCCGACTTGCCGAACGCAAACACCGCGCGGTCGTACCAGCCGCTGCGCGAAGCGAGTGCCGCCGCCTGCCGCTGCGCCGCCGGCGAGAGTTCCGGAAAGGCCCGGTTCCACTCGCGCCGTGCGGGCGGCAACATGTCCAGCGCGAAGAATTCGAAGGCGCGCTGGAGGCCGGGGATGGCTTCGACCTGCTGGTCGAGCGCCGGATCGGTCGTCAGGGTTTCCGGGCAGATCGAATACGGCAGATTGGCCTGGTCCGCGGCGAGGAAGCCGTAGAACGTGGCCTGTGCGGCGAGTGCGGTGTAATCGGTGAGCGCGGTACTGCCGTGCCCGAGCTTCTGCGCGACGCGCGCCTGCCAATAGCGCCATTCGTCGTGCTGCATTTCCTCGGGCGTCAACGCGGCAAGTGCTGTCTCGGCAGTCTTCCAGTCGCCTTTTGCAACCGCGACGCGCACCCGCCACTCGCGGGTCGCGTCGGTTTGCGCCGCGGCGGGCAGCGCCGCGAGCCGCGCCAGCGCGTCCGGCCCGAAGTCGATCGCGTTGTACGCGGCCAACGCAGCCAGTACCCGGTCGCGCTGGGCCGCGTCGAACCGGAATTGCGTCGACAACGATGACCAGTCGGCCAGCGCGTTGGCGCTGTCGCGCCGCGCGAGGCGGATCAGCGCGCGGCTGATGGCTTCGCGGTTGCGCGGAACGTCGGTGAAGGTCGGTGCCTTCTTGAGCAGCGCCGAGGGCGAGCGCAATGCCTCGGCGATGCGCTGTGCCTGGGTGGCGTCATTGCCGTCGAGCCATTTGGCGGATTGCGAGATGGTGGCGGCGTTGCCCGCGTCGGCGGCGCGCTCGATGCGCGCCCACACCCGCTGCGGCGTCAGCAGCCCCTGCACGAACGCGGCATCCAGTACCGGCTTGCACGCGGACGGCAGGCTGGTTTGCTGCCAGAGCGATGCCAGATCACGATCGAAGTCCAGCGGTTTCCCCTGCGCAAGTTGTGCCTGCAGCGCGTCACAGGTCAGCGTGTCGCCGAGGCCCGGCTGGTAGAAGTGCTGGAAGCCCGTCCAGTCCTTTTGCTTGGCCAACCAGAGCAACTCGGCCTTGCGCAGTTGCTCCGCGGGAATCATCCCGGCGTAGCGCTTCAGGTACGCGTCGATCTCCGCGCGTGGTGCGGTCCGGATGTCGTGCTGCAGCGCCGCAGCCTCGAGATACGGATACAGCGGATAGTTCTCGAGCCCCTGCGCGAGCGGCCGCCAGTCCTGGCCGTCCTGCGCGGCCACGTATGCCGCGCGAAACGCGTCGCGCTGTTGTTGCAGGGTGGGCGAGGGCGCGACCGGCTGTGCGAGCGTGGCCGACGCGAGTCCGCAGAGCGTGAAAACCAGGAGTGACGTGCAAGCGCGCCGGCACGCGCGCGTGCGAATCGAGAAGATCATGCCATCGATTCTAGAGGAAGCGGCGCGCGCGGTCGCTGCGTTCGCAGCGGAACTTGTTTCTCAAGAGCTTTTTTGCCACGGATTTGCACGGATGTACACGGATAAAAGCTTCCTGATTATCCCTGTCGTTCAGGCAGTCAATGGTGCAACGGTAGGAGCGGCGGGAGCCGCGACCGTTTGCTCAGCGACTCGGCATTCCTGCCGCGCCGATCAGGCCTTCCGACCCTCCTACAATGGATCACGGTGGGGGCGTAGCTGAGGCACAGGGATGATCAGGAAAAGCTTTCGATTCGTGTGATCCGTGTGATCCGTGTCATCCGTGGTAAAAGCTTCCTGATTTGCAACAAGGATTTGCGGAATTTGTTCCTTGAAAGGAGGTTGCTACGCGGCGGCTTTCCACGCGGCCACCGGCACGCGGATCTCGGCGGCCAGCGGCAGGTGGTCGGAGAACGCGGCCGGCAACGTCCACATCCGCTCGACCCCGAGGTGCGAGGTGACCAGGATGTGGTCGATGGCGCGTTGTGGGTGCCAGCTCGGGAAGGTCGGCTGCGGATCGGCGGGCGGCTCCAGCGCGGTGTGCGCGAACAGGCTGTGCAGTTCCGGGCAATCCGGCGCGCAGTTGAGGTCGCCCATCAGCACGGCATTGGGTCGGTCGTGCAGCAACTCGGCGATGAAGTCGAGCTGGCGAAGACGCGATTGCACGCCGAGCGACAGGTGCGCAATGGCCACGGTCAACGCCTCCCGGCCGTCGCCGTAGCGGGCCAGCAGCACCCCGCGTCCGCCGAGCCGGCCGGGCAGCGGATAGTCGAGCACTTCGGTGGGCGCCGCGCGGCTGATCAATCCGTTGGCGGTGCAGGCGACGTTCGACAGCTTGCGGTTCGGCTGGTGGCTCCAGTACGGCAATCCGGCGGTTTCCGCCAGGTAACGCGTCTGGTTGAGGAACCCCGAACGGATGCTGCCGGCGTCGGCTTCCTGCAGGCCGACCACGTCGAACCCCGCGATCGAGCGCGCCAAGTGGTTGAGGTTGCCGAGCTTGTATTTGCCCGGCAGCACCGCTCCCCAGCTCCGCGTGAAGTACTCGTGATAGCGCTGCACACTCGCGCCGGCGAGGATGTTGCAACTCAGGATGCGCAGGACGTTGTCGGCCGACGCGGCAGGCGGCTGGGGGCTCATGGCTTGATCAGACTAGCACTGTGAGATGTGGCGCCGCGTGCACGGGAACACAAGTCCGCGCAGCCCGGCGCAGTGCTTTTCAGTGCTTTTCGACCCGCTGCACCATCCACAATCCCAGTTGCTGCAACTGCAGGTAGCCGTTGATGTCGGCGCTGCGCATCAGCGCGATGAACTGCGCGTCCTTGGCATCGTTGGCGCGGCGCCCGACCACCAGCGTGGGCGTCGCATCGACGCCCCAACGCATTTCCGTCTGCTGGTCGGCGGCCATGTCGTGCATCGTGGTGGCGCTGGCGGCGGCTGCCATGAACTTCTGCGGGTCCGCGCCGTGGCGGCCGTACCACGCCGCGAGATCCTGCAACGAGTTCAGCGGGTAGTGTTCCAGCATCGCCTGGAACAACGCGTCGTGGGTCTGCTGCAACACGCCGAGCTGGCGCGCGGCATAGAAGGACTGGGCAAACGGCACCCACGCCGCACTGAACACGGCCGGCATGTAGCGGACTTCGACGCCCTTCGGCAGCTCGCTGCGCAGCTTGTCCATGTACGGCGCGAATTCCGCGCAGTGCGGGCATGCGTACGAGAACACCTCGACCACCTCGACCGCGCCGGTGGGTGCGGCTTGTCCGGCCGGTTGCTTGAGCGTGACGTACTGGTTGCCTTCGGTGAAATGCGTGGAGCTGGCCGGCGCAGGCGCCGGCGCCTGCGTTGCAACGGCTGCGGGGGCGGCCGCGCTCGCTGCGGCGGCGCTCGGTGCGGCAGCGAGGGCCGCTGGCGCGTTGCCCGCGGCAGCGCCGTCGTGGTGCGCGGAACAGGCGGCGGTCAACAGCAGGCCGCAAGCGAGCAGTGCAGCACGAATCAGCCCCGTCAGCCTCACGTCACTTGGCCTTTTTTGCCGCGAGTTCCTGGTTGACCAGGTACTGCGTAAGGTCCACCGCCTGCTGCCCGCCGCCGGCCGACACCGGGGTGAGCCGCCATTTGCCGTCCACCACGAGGGTCGGGGTGCTGTCCGCACCCCACACGATGATCTGCTTGTCGGCACGCTTCATGTCCATGTTCACCGAGAACGAATTCGCGGTGGCGACGAACTCTGCCGGCTTGGCGCCGAACTTCGCATAGAACTTCGCGACGTCCTGGATCGTCGGCAGGTGGGCCGCCGCCTTGGGCCGCTGGGTCGCCGGGTCATAGGTCTGGAGCGGGCCGTTCGGCCCCCAGATCGCCTTGAACACCGCGTCGTGCGACTGCTTGTTGTCGAGCCCCAGCGCCTTGGCGGTGAAATACGCGCGCTGGAACACCGGCCAGTCCTCGTCGGGATGCCAGCTCGCAGCAATGAATTGCAGAACGGTGCCGGCCGGCAACTCGGCCCGCAGCTTGTCGATGTACGGCTCGAACTGGTTGCACGCCGGACAGCCGAACGAAAACACCTCGGTGACCACCACCTTGTCGGGCTGGTTGGTCGGCTGCGGGTTGGGGATCGCGAAATAGTTCTTGCCTTCCACCCACTGCTGCGGCGTCTGCGCGAAGGCACCCGCGGCGGCGACGGCCAGCAGCAGGGCGACAAGAAAGCGTAGGATTTTGGTGCGTTGCATCATGGCGGTCACCTGGCGAAGTCACGGGATGGCCTGCCCGATGGCGGGCGCAGGGCTGGACGACTGACCGTGAAAGAGGCCGCGGGTTCAGTCGATGATGTCGGGGCCGGCGGAGGTCTTCAGTGGCGGTGTGGCGTGCAGGCCTTCGACGTAGCTCGACACCGCCGTGATGTCCTGCTCGGTCAGTTGCTTGGCGATCGTCGGCATGATGGTCGCGTGGGTATCGGTGCCCCAGCTCTGGCCGTCATGCCAGGCCTTGAGCTGCTGCTCGACGTAGGCGGCGTGCTGACCGCCGATGTTCGGAACCCGCCAACCCGGATTGCCGGCACCATCCGGTCCGTGGCACGCCATGCAGGCCGGGATGCCGCGGCTGGCATCGCCTTCGCGGTAGAGTTTTTCTCCGGCCGCTGCGAGCTTTTGGTCGGCCACGCCCGGCTTGCGCTTCTGCTCGGCGAAGTAGGCGCCGATGTCGTGCATGTCCTGGGGCGACAGCGTCGCGGCCATGCCCTGCATGATGGCGTTCTGGCGCACGCCGCTCTTGAAGCGCATCAACTGCGTGACGATGTACTGCTGGCTCTGGGCGGCCAGCTTGGGATACTGCGGGTCGGTGGAGTTGCCGTCCATGCCGTGGCAGGCGCCGCAGGCGACGGCCTTGGCCTTGCCGGCCTTGGGATCGCCGGGCTTGGTCTGGACGGCCTTGAGCTTGGCGAACTCGGCTTCGGCGGCGGCGTTCGCGGTGCTCGCCGAGCTGGCCGGTGCGGAAGCCATGGGTGCCTCGGCGGCCTTCCTGGCGGGTGACATCGCTGGCGCGGCCGGCTTTTGCGGGGTCTTGCCGGACGGCGGCCCGGACAGCACCGCGAACGGCGCGGCAGCGACGAGCAGGACGGCGAAGGCAAGCGAATGCCGGAAACCCATACAATCCTCTCTTTCCCTCAAGACACGGACGCTGGCGGCGCGCGGCAGCGTGAACCGGCGGATTATCGCCGCGACGGCAGACAGGGTCAAACATGCAAGCTCAAGACAACCCTTTGCGCGGTGCGGTTTTCGCGCTCGCGGCGCACCGGCCCGACCAGTTGCCGCCCGACGATGGCATCGAAGTTGCCTTCGCCGGCCGCTCCAACGCGGGCAAGTCCAGCGCGATCAACGCACTGACCGGCAGCGCGGGCCTGGCGCGCACCAGCCGCACGCCGGGGCGCACGCAGCAGTTGGTGGTGTTCGCGCTGCCCGACGGGCGTCGGCTGGTCGATCTGCCCGGCTACGGCTACGCAAAAGTGCCACCGTCGCTGCGCGAGCACTGGCGGCACGCGATCGACGCCTACCTGCGCAGCCGGCGCTCGCTGCGCGGCGTGGTACTGGTCGCCGACCTCCGCCACGCGCCGACCGCGTTCGACCGGCAGATGCTCAGCTTCTGCGCGTCGATCGAGCTGCCGTGCGTCCTGCTGCTCAGCAAGGCCGACAAGCTCTCGCGCTCGCAGTTGCACACCCGCCGGCGCGAAATCGATGAGGCCATCGCGAGGGAAAACGGGCGCGCCAAAACGATTCCGTTCTCGGCAACCGCCGGCACCGGTGTCGCTGAGGCGCGCGCCGCGGTGCTGGCGTTGCTGGCGGGTTCGGGGAAAGGCGGAAAGCCCTGACGCGGACAAGAGCGGATAAAAGCGGATAAAAGCGGATGGTGGCAAGAGCGTTTACCACGGATTTGCACGGATGAAACACGGATTACGGCAGGAGCATTCCTGATCGTCCGCGATGCTCGGCCAGCGCGAGTGCCAGCATCGCCCCTGAGTGTCGTCATTCCGGGGGCCGCGCTGGCTTCATGGCGCGGCAACCCGACTGCGGAGGCAGGATGCCGGAGCGAACATCGGCGCAGCCGATGGCCCCGAGGGCGAGCCGCAGGACGCGGCGAGTTTATCCATTTCTGCTCAAGCATAAAAAACAAGAGCTGGATAGACTCGCGCCATCCATGGCGCTCGCCCTTCGGGCCGCCTTCGGCGTTCGCATTTGCAGTCCTGCAAACGCAGTCGGGTTCCGCCCGCAAACAGCGCGGGCGGCCCCGGAATGACGATGTGGTCTGTTGAACTTCAGCGCGAATCAGGAGCTGTTTTGGGCATCTTGCTCTATCCGTGTCTATCCGTGTTGATCCGTGGTAAATGCTCTTGCCGTCATCCGCATCGATCCGCGCAAATCCGCGGCAAAAAGCTCTTGCGTATTGCCCTACTTCGCCCCATCTTTCCGCCTTGCCCATCGTGAAGGCGCGCGCATGTCCGGTCCCAGCCTCGTTGCGGAACAGCCGATCGAAAGCCGCGCACAGCTTGCCGGGTACCTTGCGGCCGGCGGCCGTCCCGCCGCGGACTGGAGGATCGGCACCGAGCACGAAAAGTTCGTGTTCCGCACCGACGATCTGAAGCCGCCGCCGTATGAAGGCGAACGCGGTATTGGCGCGTTGTTGCGCGGCATCGAGGGTTGTGGATGGCAACCGGTCGAGGAAGACGGCAACCTCATCGCGCTCAGCCGTGGCGCGGCGTCGGTGACACTGGAACCCGCCGGGCAGCTCGAGCTTTCCGGCGCGCCGCTCGAAACCATCCACCAGACCTGCGACGAGGTGCAGGAACACCTGCACTGCGTGCGGCGCGCCTCCGAGCCGCTCGGGCTCGGCATCCTCGGCATGGGGTTCCAGCCGAAGTGGAAGCGCTCCGACATGCCGTGGATGCCCAAGGCGCGCTACGCGATCATGCGGCGCTACATGCCGAAGGTCGGCTCGCTCGGACTCGACATGATGACCCGCACGTGCACGGTGCAGGTGAACCTCGACTTCGCCGACGAAGTCGACATGGTGAAGAAGTTCCGGGTGTCGCTGGTGCTGCAGCCGGTCGCGACGGCGCTGTTCGCGGACTCACCCTTCACCGAAGGCAAGCCGAACGGCTACCAGAGCTACCGCTCGCACATCTGGGCGGACACCGACGCCGACCGCACCGGGATGCTCGACTTCGTCTTCGAGGATGGTTTCGGGTTCGAGCGCTACGTGGAGTACCTGCTGGACGTGCCGATGTACTTCGTCCACCGCCGCGGCGGATACATCGACTGCGCCGGGCAATCGTTCCGCGATTTTCTTGCGGGCAAGCTGCCTGCGTTGCCGGGCGAGATCCCGACGCTGCGCGACTGGTCCGATCACATGACCACCGCGTTCCCCGAGGTGCGCCTGAAGCAATACCTCGAAATGCGCGGCGCCGACGGCGGCCCGTGGAACCGGCTGTGTGCGCTGCCGGCGTTCTGGGTGGGATTGCTGTACGACGGCACGGCGCTGGACGCGGCGTGGGACTTGGTCAAGGATTTTTCGCAGGCCGAACGCAAGGCGCTGCGCGACGGCGTGCCGATACACGCGCTGAAGTTGCCGTTCCGCGGCGGGACGGTTCGCGAACTCGCGCTGCGCGTGCTGGAAATCGCCGGCCACGGACTCAAGCAGCGCGCGAAACGCAACCGCCATGGCGCGGACGAGACGATCTTCCTCGATCCGTTGGTGGAGCTCGCCGAGGCCGACCAGACGCCTGCCGAACGCAAGCTGGAGCTGTTCCGCACGGAATGGCAGGGCAACGTCGATCCGGTGTTCCGCGAGTTTGCGTATTAGTCTGGGGGAAGCTCTGATTTTGCTCGTCCGCCTTCGCGGGAATGACGAGAATCAGGATTTATCAGAGTTTCCTTGACTCAGCGGGGTGAACCCGCGTGACGTTTGTTCAGTTTGGTAGGGCGGAATCGGCGCAGCCGCTTCCGCCATGGGCGAATCCGGCGGAAACCGCTTCGCGGGTTCCACCCTACGGCTCCTCGTTTCTTGATCGGCTCGACGTGAACCAGAACGTTTTTCAGATCGCGACGAGGTTGGCGTACGCCGCGACCAGCCACTTCGGCCCGGCGTTCGCGAAGTTGACCTGGATTCGGGTGTGCGCTCCGGAGCCTTCCGCACTGACCACCACGCCTTCGCCGAAGCTCGCGTGCCGCACGTGCTGGCCGAGCCGGATCGCCGGCGAGGACTCCTCGAGATCGGCGTGGCCACGGGCGCGCGGTGCGTACACTGGTCGACTGATCTTCGCGCGTGGGCGCACCTCGGTCAGCAGATGCGCGGGCAGCTCATCGAGGAAACGCGAGGGGCGTGAGAGCGTTTCGCTGCCGTACTGGCGGCGCGATTCGGCGTAGCACAGCACCAGCCGTTCGCGCGCGCGGGTGATGCCGACGTAGGCGAGTCGGCGTTCCTCCTCCAGCCGGTTCGAATCTTCGCAGGAGCGCTGGGTCGGAAACAGGCCGTCCTCCAGCCCGACCAGGAACACGATCGGGAATTCGAGTCCCTTGGCCGAGTGCAAGGTCATCAACTGCACGCAGTCGCTGCCGGCGGCGCCTTGGCCTTCCCCGGCTTCGAGCGCGGCGTGGGCGAGGAAGGCGTTGAGTTCGGACAACCCGGCTTCGATGTCCTCCGGCGTGCGCTCGAAACGGCTGGCGACGTTCACCAGTTCGTCGAGGTTCTCGACCCGGGCTTCGGCATTGCCGCGGCTGTCGCGCTCGTAGTAGTCGCGCAAGCCCGAGTGGGTGATTGCGTGTTCGACCTGTTCCGACAGCGAGAGCGCGGGACCGGGGATCGGGGACCGGGGACCGGAAAATGGCGAGGCCTCAAGAATCCGGGCCGCATCCGCTCCGGTCGAAGGTGACGTCCCGCTGCCCGCGGAAGGGGTGCTATCGGCCGGTCCCCGGTCCCCGGTCCCGGGTCCCGAACAATCGCGCACCAGCCCATCAATCAACGTAAGAAACCCCCGCAACGCATTCTTCGCGCGCGTGGTCAGCGCGTCGCCCGCCAGTTCGGCGAGCGCCGCATCCCACATCGACACGTCATCGGCGCGTGCGCGGCGACGCAGCGCTTCGACGGTGCGCTCGCCGATCCCGCGCGGCGGGGTGTTGACGGTCCGTTCGAAAGCGGCGTCGTCGCCGCGGTTGGCGGCGAGGCGCAGATACGCCAGCGCGTCCTTCACTTCCGCGCGTTCGAAATAGCGCTGGCCGCCGTACACGCGGTACGGGATGTCGTGCTGGTGCAATTGTTCCTCGAAGTTGCGCGACTGCGCATTCGAGCGGTACAGCACCGCGAGGTCCGACGCGTTGCCGCCGGCGTCGAGGTGCTCGCGGATGCGCTCGATCACGAAGCGTGCCTCGTCCTGCTCGTTGTAGGCGGCGTACAGCGCGATCGACTCGCCCTTGCCGGTGTCGGTCCACAACTCCTTGCCGAGTCGCGAGGGGTTCTGCGCGATTACCGCATTGGCGGCTTCGAGGATGGTTGCGCTGGAGCGGTAGTTCTGTTCCAGCCGCAGGGTTTTCGCGCCGGGGAAATCGCGCAGGAACGCGCGCATGTTCTCCACTTTTGCGCCGCGCCAGCCGTAGATCGACTGGTCGTCATCGCCGACGGCGAAGACTTTCCCGGTGCTGCCGGCCAGCAGGCGGATCCACGCGTACTGCAGGGCGTTGGTGTCCTGGAATTCATCGATCAACAGGTGCCGCCAGCGCTGCTGGTAGTGCGCGCGCAGGGTGTCGTTGTCGCGGAACATTTCGTGGCACCGCAGCAGCAGCTCGGCGAAATCCACCAGCCCCGCGCGCCGGCAGGCCTGCTCGTAGGCTTCGTAGACCTTGAGGTAGGTGCGCGCAACCGGATGCTCGCCCGGCTCGATGCCGTCCGGGCGCTTGCCTTCGTCCTTCCATGCGTTGATCTGCCAGCAGGCCTGGCGCGGCGGATACTTGGCCTCGTCGATGCCGAGACCCGCGACCACGCGTTTCACCAGCCGTTGCTGGTCATCGGCATCGAGGATCTGGAAGGTTTCCGGCAGTTGCGCTTCACGCCAGTGCTGGCGCAACAACCGGTGCGCAATCCCGTGAAAGGTGCCGACGGTGAGCCCGCGCGTGCCGCCGGGCAGCAGTTGCTGCAGCCGCCCGCGCATCTCGCCGGCGGCCTTGTTGGTGAAGGTGACGGCGAGGATCGACCACGGTGGCGCGGCGTCGGCTTCGATCAGCCAGCCGATCCGGCGGGTGAGCACGCGGGTCTTGCCCGACCCCGCGCCCGCCAGCACCAGATAGTGTCCCGGCGCGGCGGCGACGGCTTCACGTTGCGCGGCGTTGAGCGATTCCAGCAGATACGAAACATCCATCGCCACGATTGTAGCGTTCGGAGGCGCGTCCGGCCGCGCCAAGCCAGGATATGCGCCTTGGCGAGCGCGGCCGTCGTGCGGTTACCGTCCTCTCGACTTCGTCAACGCGCCGGCAACGATCAGGATCCCGCCGACCACGATGCCGGCGTAGCCCACCGGAGCGGGTACCGGTTGTTGCTTGGTGATCTTTATCGGCCCCACTTCGGCCTTGGTGTCGTTGTAGTGCAGGTTTCCGAGCGCGACCCAGAGACCCAGCGCCAGCAGCACGATGCCAACGACGATCAGTCCAACACGCATGACAGCTCCTTTTTGCAGTTCGAAGTCTGGTGGATGCTACAGGAAACCGCTTTGCTGCGGCCGCTTCCGGTGCAGCCGTACAGTGCCGGTACATGCCCGCCGCGTGGGCCCGCGGGACACCATTCGATACTGAAAAATTTGCTCGCGGAAGTAAAATGCCCCGAGAGCCAGGGGGAGCTCTCGGGGCCGGGCGAAGCCGAATCTGGGGAGGGACTCGACCTCGAGGTTCGCTCAGGGAGGTGAGTGAACCGGGACGCCGTTGCGTGCGTCCGAGGCATTAGATGGGGGCCGATGCCGGAAGTTCAAACGGGATTTCGCATGCGGTGGGACCCGCCGCATGGCAAGCCATGGCCTTGCCATGCTTGGACCGGAGGTCATGCGATACGGCCGTGGAAAATAAAATGCCCCGAGAGCCAGGGGGGAGCTCTCGGGGCCGGGCGAAGCCGAATCTGGGGAGGGATTCGACCTCGGGGTTCGCTCAGGGAGGTGAGTGAACCGGGACGCCGTTGCGTGCGTCCGAGTAGTTAGTGCGGGTCTGTGACGGAAAGTTCAAACGCTTTTTTTCTGGCGATTTACTCGCCGTTCATTCGGCGAGCACGCATGACTTCCGGCATGGCTTTAGCCATCCAAACAAAAATGACGCGAAGAAAAGTTTTTGAGATGGCCTCGGCCGGAGCTGCTTTTGTGAACAGTCAGGCCATGGAAGGCCGTTCTGGTGCAAGTGAGTCGAAAGCGTTGTCGCAGAAAGGGCGCCCAGCGAGGCCGCGATCAGGGACGATCGCAAAAAATTCCGTTCTGGTGCCAGTGATCCGAAAGCGCTTTCGCAGTAAGGGCGCTCAGCGATGCAGCGTTCACGGACGAACGCAACGCTAATGCGCTTGACCCCAATTAATACCGACCCCGATATCGACTTCCAGCGGCACGCTGAGTTCCGCGGCGTCCTGCATGCGCGTCCGGACGCCTTCCCGCACCGCGTCGACCGCATCGGCGCGCACCTCGAACACCAGTTCATCGTGGACCTGCATCAGCATGTGGACGTCGTCGTCGCGTTCGTTCAGCCAGTCGTCGATCGCGACCATCGCCCGCTTGATGATGTCCGCGGCGGTACCCTGCATCGGGGCGTTGATCGCGGCGCGTTCGGCACCGGCGCGCTGCGCGGCGTTGCGTGAGCGCAGCGCGTCCAGATACAGGCGGCGACCGAACAGCGTTTCGACGTAACCCTCGTGCCGCGCCTGCTCGCGGGTGGCGTCCATGTAGCGTTTCACGCCCGGATAACGCTCGAAATAGCGTTGCACGTAGTCCTGCGCCTCGCCGCGCGGGATGCCGAGGCGCTGGGCGAGGCCGTGCGCGCTCATGCCGTACATCAGGCCGAAATTGATCATTTTGGCGACGCGGCGCTGTTCGGAAGTGACCGCGCCGGGCTCGACGCCGAACACTTCCGCGGCGGTTGCGCGGTGGACGTCTTCATTGTGCCGAAAGGCGCGCGTCAATCCCGGATCGTTCGAGAGGTGCGCCATGATCCGAAGTTCGATCTGCGAATAATCCGCGGCCAGCACCTTCCAGCCCTCCGGTGCGATGAACGCTTCGCGGATGCGCCGGCCTTCCTCGCTGCGCACCGGGATGTTCTGGAGGTTCGGATCGGTGGAGGACAGTCGCCCGGTCGCGACCGCGGCCTGGTGGTAACAGGTGTGCACGCGTCCGGTGCGCGGGTTGACCATGTCCGGCAGCTTGTCGGTGTAGGTCGAGCGCAGCTTTGCAAGTTGCCGGTAATCGAGGATCATGCGCGGCAGTTCGTGCCGCAACGCGATCGCTTCCAGCGCCGCCTCGTTGGTGGACGGCTGGCCGGTCGGGGTCTTGACCAGCACCGGCAGGCCCAGTTCCTCGAACAGCAGCACCTGCAACTGTTTGGGCGAATCGACGTTGAACTCGCGCGCGGCGATGCGCTGCATCTCCCGCTGCAGTTCGAGCATGCGCTTGCCGAGCTCGCTGCTTTGCCGGCGCAATCCGGCGACGTCGATCAACACCCCGCGTTGTTCCATCCGCGCCAGCACCGGCACCAGCGGCATCTCGATGTCGGTGAAGACCTTCTGCAGGCTCGGGTTGGCCTCGAGCTCGGGCCACAGCGCCCGATGCAGCCGCAGGGTGACGTCGGCATCCTCGGCGGCGTAGCGGCACGCGGTGTCAAGATCGACCTGCGAGAACGGAATCTGTTTGGCGCCCTTGCCGCAGACATCTTCGTAGTGGACCGTCTCGTAGTTCAGCCAGCGTCTGGCCAGCGTATCCATGTCGTGGCGGTTGGCCGTGGCGTTCAGCACGTAGGATTCGAGCATCGTGTCGAACGCGATCCCGCGCACCGTGATTCCGTAATGCGAGAGCACGTTGGCGTCGTACTTGGCGTGCTGGCCGACCTTCGGCCGCTGCGGATCCTCGAGGATGGCTTTAAGCGCGGCGAGCGCCTCGTCGCGGGGAAGCTGCCGCGGCGCACCGGGATAGTCGTGGCCGACCGGGATGTAGCACGCATGTCCCGGTTCGACGGAAAACGACAGTCCGACCAGCTCCGCCTGCATCGGATCGAGCGAGGTGGTCTCGGTGTCGAACGCGATGAGGTTGGCGGCGCGCAGAATCTCGAGCCACATATCGAGCTGGGCTTGCGTGGTGATGAGTTCGTATCTTTGATCGGGACTCGGGACTCGGGACTCGGGACTCGGCAGAGCAAAAGCCGCCTCTCCGGCTGAACCGACGCCAGCGCCGCACGCATCCGTGGTCGGAGCGACAAGCCGCGTTCCACCACTCCCGAGTCCCGAG